>NZ_ATVV01000009.1:0-129335 GCF_000420905.1 Butyrivibrio sp. AD3002
AGGAAAAATGCCCCATAAAATATACTGCAAATCCTATATAGACAAATGCAAGTATTCCAAAGGTAATTGCAAGAATTATGCCTGCTATGTTTCCGGCTTTTCTTTTGTTACTCATTTTTTCATTTACCCCTCAAATCTTAGTGCCGTGCACTTCGCAATAACCGAAGCGCCTTCAAGTCTATCTTCTTATTATATAACCAGGGCCCTTAAATATCCATTCCAATTATTTTGCCTTCCCCCTTCGGGGGCGCTCGACGTCCGGGGTTGCTACTCGTCCGGGGGACGAGTGCTTAGCAACGACCGGAGTGGAACGTAGACCGTCGGTTCAGCGCGGACCGAAGCGGAGCGTAGACAAGGTGCCCGAAGGGCGGATGAGGGGCTATAAAAAGCGCTTCCGGACCAATCCTCCGGAAGCGCTTATCCCCTAACAAAACATCACTTAACTATCATTCCCGTTTCTCTGTCTGCAAAAACCGCAACCATTACAAGGAATACGATACCCATTATGAGCTGCTGTGTTTTGGGCTCTATTCCGAGCATTACAAGTCCGGCTGTCAGAATCTTGTAGGTAAGAGCTCCAAGGATTATGTTATAAAACTTAACCTTGGCCCCACCGTTTACAGGCATTCCGCCAAGTACCAGCGCTATCATGATCTGCGTCTCCAGCTGGTTACCTGCCGTTGATGTAACGGAGCCTACCTTGATACTGTTTATAAATGCCGCAAGGCCTGTTATCATACCCGCTGCCATATATACCAGCATCTTGGTTTTCTCAACTCTTACTCCCGCAAATCTCGCTGCGGTTTCGCCGGCGCCTATAGCCTTAAGTCTGTTGCCGAGACCAGTGTACTGGAATGCCACAAACGCACCCACAAGTATCAGTACGGTAAACACCAGATTAAAACCGATAGTATTATAGGAAGTGATATTTGCCACACCGTAAACAGGGCTCTTGGTCGTAGCATAGGCCACCATTCCGCGAAGCAGATACATATTGCAGATAGTAACAATAAAAGATGTGATCTTGCGCTTTACGTTAAAAAATCCGTTTACAAGACCGATAATTCCACCTGTTATAACTCCGCATATAACCGCGAGCACAATATTTATATTTGATAAAAAACAAATTACAACAGAACATATGCCGAGCATAGAGCCTTGTGAGAAATCAAGTCCGCCCATAGTCATTACCATGAACACTCCCACGCAGGCTATAAGAAGCACATATGACTGTGACAAAAGAAGCTTTAAGTTTCCTGCCGTATAGAGCTGACCGCCGGTAAGAATCGCAAACAACACCACAATAAATATGAAACCTGCAAAAGGCATTATATTTCTTACTATCGGCCTCTCCATGAAGGGAACCTTTATTTTTTTCTCATTCTCCATATCTTCCTCCATCCCGAAGCTTATACCATCTTTGCAATAAGGTCTGTATCTTTAAGTTCTTCGGATCGTTTGAATTCACCGTTCTTTCGTCCGTCCTTCATGATGATGATACGGTCCGCCATACCAAGAAGCTCCGATATTTCTTCCGAGATCATAATGATCGACTTTCCGTTCTTTCTCATCTTATCCATCATCTGATAGATATCAGCCTTAACCTTGACGTCAATTCCTCGTGTGGGAGAATCGAGAATGATTATATCCGAGTCTTTCCCAATCCATCTGGCCAATACAACTTTCTGCTTATTACCTCCGGAAAGAGCCGACATAAACTGATGCACACCTTCCATCTTGGTACTCATCTGTTTTGCAAACTTCTCGGCAAACGCCTTCTCGTCCTTCGCGTGAAGAATGTGGTTTTTCTTGAGGTCCTCCAGGGACGGCAGACAGATGTTATCCTGAATCGTATCATTGATTACAAGTGACTCGTTGTCCCTGTCCTTCGAGGCATAAGCTATGCTGTGGTCGATGGCGGATTTGATATCATTTATCTGCGTACCATCAGACAGAGTTACGCTTCCCTCTCTGTCATAGGAAGCACCGAAAAGAGCTTTTCCGACTTCATGCATTCCGCACTCCGACAGTCCGCCGATTCCGATAATCTCGCCCTTGTGGAGCTCAATTGAAAAATCTTCGATCTCACCCGGCACAGTCAGATGCTCACCCTTAAGGACCACTTCACCCGATATCTCCTCATTGTAATCCGTGCGGTAGTAGTTGTTACTCATCTCTCGGCCTACCATGAGCTTCTTCAGATCATCGGTAGTTACACTGTCACTTTTTACGGTATCAATAAGAACACCGTCTCTTAGTACGCTGATACTGTCCGACTGCTCAATAACCTCATCAAGATCGTGAGAGATGAAAATGACGCATCTTCCGTCATCCTTAGTCTGCTTCATAACTTTGAAGAGCTCTTTTCTTCCCTTCTCGCCAAGAGCCGTTGTGGTCTCATCCACCACAAGAACCTGCGGCTTAAAGTGTGTAGCTTTTACGATTTCTATCAGCTTCCTGTCCTCGAAATTATATTTATCAATGATGTCCGTCGCCTTTATATAGCTGAAGCCGTAGGAATCAAGAAGTGACTGAGCTTTTTTATTCATGCTCTTTGTGTTCTTTACTTTGAACTTCGTAAACTCATCCTCTTTTCCGAGGAAGATATTCTCAGCCACGGTAAGTCCAGAAAGCGTTCCAATCTCCTGTACAATAATTGCGACACCTTGATAATTACCATCGACCTGATTTTTAGCATTTACTTCTTTTCCATTTAATGTAAAGGTTCCGGTATCCTTGTGATAAATACCTGTAAGACAGGATGTAAAGGTTGATTTGCCGGAGCCGTTTTCACCGATCAGTGCATGCACCTCGCCCTTGCTAAAGTCGAGAGTCACATGATCGATTGCGTGAGTAACGCCGAAATTCTTATCGATTTTCTCGGCATGTAAAATAACTTCGCTCATGTCTCCCTCCTTACTTGACTACTACGCCCTTAACAGGCTTGATGGTCATGGTTACGATCGCGAGCAGCACAATACCGGTTACGATATTCTGTACCGTAGTCGGTGCTCCGAGAGCAACGAATCCCTGGAACAACAGCTGAATTATGAACTCACCTATAACAATGGCGATAACCGGATGTCCGTACTTTTTAAAAGCAAGTCCGAAGAACGTTCCCATAAGAGGCGGGAAGTTTCGGCTCATGGAAGCAAGATTGGATGCACTTGTCATTGAAGTTCCGTAGGAAATAGTAAGGATAGCCTCGATTCCCACGAAAAGTCCGCAGAGCACAAATGCTACAACCTTGTACTTATCTACATTTACACCCATATTCTTTGCAACAACTTCGTTGGATCCAATGGCATAGGTGTATGTTCCGATCTTGGTATATTTGAGAATAAAACCGCAGAGGAAAAATGCCGCCAAGGCCAGAATGAGGTTCCCCGGATAATCACCGAAAGCTCTGTACTGCGGAGCCAGAATAGCCTCTTTTCCGTTTGTGGCAAAGATAGACAACGCCTCGTAAACCAGCGAAAGTCCTGCGGTTACGATGAGTGACGAAATTCTGAGTTTTATATATACAAGTCCGTTAAGCAGGCCAACCAGCACACCGCTTATAATCGGCGCAATGAGAAGTCCCGCATATCCGAAACGTTCGCTCATATTTACGGCAAGCACCGATGAAAGCACGATGTTTGCACCCACGCTCATATCAAAAGGTCCCATTACGCAGATAAAGTAGAGGCCGCAGCCACCTACCGCATAATAAAGAGCCGTTTTCAAATATGTCTGTAATTTGTCAAAATCTCCGAAGGTCTGCGGCGCCAGTATTTTGAAAAACGCCCAGAACACAAATGTCAAAACAGCAAGAAGCACCAGTCCGTACCAGTGGCTCTGCTTAAATTCCTGAAACTTATTCATATACTCCTCCCGTGATGAGGTATACTTTTCAAATCTGTATTTCTTAAAGTCCCTATACAGTCATGCTCGCCGAACCTCCTGGATGGCAGGAGATCCGGCAGAGCTTTTAACCTGGATTAGTTGTTGTGACGGGAAATAACGTCGTCAATTGACAGATTGGAAGCTGCCTTGTTGAGATCGTCGAAGCTGTAATTAGCCATCTCTGCAAGCTCATCATCTGTGTAAGGATCATCGTTTACAAAGTACTTCTCATAATTTGCATAATCATCGGGTGATGATACATACAGATAAGGGAAGAGTATCTCATAACCGAAGGTTCCTTCTTCTTTCACGTAGTTACCCTTAACTGCGTTAAGTACAAGATAGAATGCGAAAAGAGGATCACAGAAGTGTCCGCCTGACTCTGCAAACATTCCGCCTGACTTAAGCTGATCTGCGAGGTCATCAAGGAAGTCTGTTGATACAACGTCGATCTTGCCTGTAAGACCTTCGTTAGCATAAGCGCCGATTGAACCAACAAGGGGATCTCCGCCGCCGCCCGCTACGATAAGAGCGTCCATACCGGGATTTGAATTGTAAAGTGACATAGCTGCTGCAGCACCTTCTTCGGAAGATGTGTTTGCGTATACGGGCTCAGTCATTGTTGCGGGATCATCAGCGTGTGCTGAATTCCACTCATCTATAGCCTGCTGATAGCCCTTCCATCTAAGCTGGAATGTAGCATCACCAACTGTCCATGCCTCAAGTCCGATGGTTCTGTCGCCATTTTCAAGAAGGAGATTAACAAGTGTATATCCGTTTGTTACCTCATCTTCATGAACTGCGCCTACATAATACTTGGAGTTGCAAGCTGTCTTATAAACCTCAGGGCTGTTCTCTTCAGAGATGATGCGGAAGAACTGAGCGATATAAACGCCGTGCTCTGTACATGTGTTGATAGCTGAAGTCATCTCGGAATCAGCCGAGTTACAAATGATGATTCCCTGGCATCCTGCTGCGCAGAGCTGCTCAACAGATGCTGTAACCTGCTCGGACACGTGAGCCTGGTCAACATACTGAACTTCTACGCCGTTAGCCTTAGCTGCCTTATCCACGATTTTCTTACACTGGCTTCCAAGAACGTCTGTGGAACTCCAGATTGAAACACCGATCTTAATCTTGTCAGATCCGGATGCGGATGCTGATCCCGAAGATCCTGCGCTGCCACTGTTAGCACAGCCTGTCATCAAAGATGCTGCCATGATACCGGTCATGAGCAGTGCTCCCAACCTCTTGATACTCTTTTTCATAGATTTGTAACCCTCCTTTTTGCCTTTGAAAAAAATTATTGTTTCACCGATCCGAGCCATCCACGAACCGGAATTGTTACCATTCACTTGCCTTCTCCCACGGGGAGAAGGTGGCGCGCAGCGCCGGATGAGGGGCTTATCGTTTCAGTCCCTTCACCTCATAGGTCTTACTCTTCTGCGTTCCGAAATCCACACCTGCTGCCTCGGCCGCGGTGTTGTCATAAGATACCGACACAACTACCTGATCTCCGTTTGACAGCTCCTTATTCTTATCTATGCTGAATGAAATTGAAGAAACCGCATTGATGTACTTTGTCAGCTCCGCCAGATCATCAACCTCATTCATCTCTTTTATCTTCTCTTCACCGCCGACCATCTCGGTTTCGATTCCGTCGTAGTCAACGTTTACATAGGCTGTACCTTCGCCATTTTTCCCACTGAAGTCCACGGTCACGTAATCAAGAATATTAGTTACTCCGTCATTGGTATCTATCTTCGCCTGTCTGCTCTCGCCGCATCCTGTTACAAGGAGTGCTGCACTCAGCGCAGCTGCAGCGATTATTGCTGTGATTTTTCTATGGTAGAACACCGGATTATCCTCCTCCCCAAAACAAAAAACTTCGCGAACAGGTTTGTTAATTCCCTGTCCTCGAAGTTTATATTAGCAATTATGACTTTGTGACAATTAGCACAATTTAGAAAAACTCACTATCACTTTTTTGAAATACTGTTTCGATACTCTGTCGGACTTTTTTTCTCACACCTTCTGAACACTCTGCTGAAATAGTTATAGTCATCATAACCGACCTTAAAGGAAATAACCTCCAGCTTATTATTCTCATCCTCCATAAGTTCCTTTGCCTTTTCCATGCGACACCTGGTGATACATGCCGTAATGGTCTCATTGTATTTTTGTGAAAACTTCTTCGAAAGGTAACTCGGCTCCACATAAAATTGCTGCGCCAAATCCGACAAGGTCAGATGATCCATGTAGTGCTCCGCGATGTAATCACGAACGCTCTCAACCTGCTCACTTATCGTGGAGTTCTCCGAACTTCCCGCATTTGAAGCAGCCCCCGAACCTGCTCCGATTCTAAGTGCCAGTTCGATATTGTCCAGAATGATATCTTTATTCAGCGACCTCAGTCCATAGTTGATTGCATCCTGAACCTCTTCATATGTCCGGCTGTTACTGGTTTTATCCGCCTCAGCTATAATATTTATCATTCTTGTTGTAAACTGGGTAACCTCAAATAAGCTCCACTCTTCACTGTCGCACTTCTCCAGCCCTGCGGTCTCCATGATAAGGCTTCTCGCTTTAGATATATCATTATTCTCAAGACACGCCGCAATCTGAGCTTCCAGTCTGTCAGTAAATCTATCCTGCAGCTTTGATTTTCTCCTTATCCCGTTGCATGCGATGATGCTGTGCCTTCGTCCAAAGGGCCTCGAAACAAGCTCAGCGATCATCTCCCTGTACACTGTCGCAATATCATCAAGAGAACTTGCCTGAGCATGAAGTACGATAGTGACAGGTCCCTGTTTTTCTATCGGAAAAGCAGCGTAGATGCGGTCTGCTATAAGCCGGAGCCTTGCAGGTGTAGCATTTAACTCGATAATAAATTCATTCACCTTATCCGTATACTGGAAGACGATCGAACCTTCCACGTCGATCAGTTCGCGTAGTCTCTCCTTGATATCATAGGACATCCTAAGGACGTCCTTATTGTAATTTTGCTTCAAAATCTCCACATCATGGAACTTCACAAGAATCGTGGATATCTCCGAGAACACTCTGGTACTTGGCACATGGGACTCTTTCCCCGGTCTGAAGAGCTTACCATTTAATAGCGAGGAAAACTCATCATCCTCAAAAAAGGACGAAATATAATTTTCCCTGAGACGGTTATCTTCCTTCGAAGCCTTCTCGGCCTCCCTCTCCTCCAGAGTTTTCAGCGCCTTACTAAGAGAGCCTACCAGTTGTTCTCTCCCCACAGGCTTAAGCAGATAGTCGATTCCACCCGCCATGAAAACACCCTTCACCTTCTGGAAGTCATCATAACCGCTGACTGCGAGCGTTATAATATCAGGATATTCTGTGTGAATCTTATTAAGAAGCTCCAGTCCACTTATAAAGGGCATATTGATATCCGTAATGACTATATCCGGTTTCTCCTGCGGAATCCTTTCAAGGACCTCCTCCCCGTCGCAGGCAGGCTCAAGAAAGTCGATGGAATAATCCTCCCACGACAGCATTCTTCTAATATTCTCGCGGCTCCAAAGTTCATCGTCCGCCGACAACACCTTGTATTTTGCTCCCATATATTACCTCCCCTTATTCACTGCCAAGTGCCAGTCTTGCCTGCTCAATTGCAGATAATTGAAGCTTCTCTTCCTTCCTTGCTTTGACCACAGGCAGTACGATCACAGCCTTTGTCCCCGTCTCCGGACTGCTCTCGTAATGAATTCCATACCCATCACCATACACATTTTTCACACGCGCATTCACATTCATGACACCGATTGAACGCCCCATCTCAATCCTGCTTATATCTGCCTCATCAAGCTGTTTATTCATAGCATCGGCATCCATTCCCGCGCCATTATCTTCGATAACAATCACCAGCTTATCACCCTCATGTCTTGCGGAAATAATAAGCTCCTTATCCTTCCTCCTCGTATTCCTAAGACCATGCTGAAGCGCGTTCTCAACAATAGGCTGCAGCGTAATCCTCGGAATATTGTCCTCCAGAGTATCCGAATCAATCTTATAAATATACTTGATGGAATTGCCGTTTCTGACATCCATTACATACAGATAGTTTCTGACATGTGCCATCTCCTGCTGCAACGTCGACTGTGTATCCGAGATATCAAGACTGTATCTGAAAATCGCGGAAAGCGACTGGCATAGTCCGCTCACCAATGTACAGTCCTGAGACGCCGCAATTCCGCTCATGGTATCCAGTGTATTGTATAAAAAATGCGGATTAACCTGTGCCTGAAGCACCTTGTACTGCGTCCTCTCCATCAGCACCTTTGCTTCGGTTTCCTCCTGAACCATGCGGCTTATCTGATCAAGCATATCATTGAACTCATCACCCATGACCTTGAGCTCTTCACTCCAGCCATCAGTTTTGGCCCTAAGATCCGTATCACCGTTTTTAATCTTAATGATTGTTTTACTTAACTGTTCCACCGGCGTATATATAAATCCGGAAATCCTGGTTCCCAGAATCAGAGTTACCAGAATGATGAAAATCGCAATTACTATCAGCGTCC
Source organism: Butyrivibrio sp. AD3002 (assembly GCF_000420905.1). NCBI lineage: Bacteria > Bacillati > Bacillota > Clostridia > Lachnospirales > Lachnospiraceae > Butyrivibrio > Butyrivibrio sp. AD3002. The sequence goes on from NZ_ATVV01000009.1 coordinate 8,436, forward strand.
TCGCAAGTGCACTCTGGGTATGCATCATCAGCGACTGCGGAGTCAGCATGATAATGTGCAGATTATATTTTTCGGAATTTCTGCTGTTTAAATAAAAAGAGCCGTATTCATTTTCAAACTGTGGAAACTCATTTATTGAAGTTGCAACTATTTTTGTCAGGTCGGAAAATATCTTGCTCTCCTCCTTCGTGGTATTACCCACTTGTGCTATCGGAGAATCTCCCCTTGGCTGAAGCCAGACATACACATCTCTCGACGATATGTATTTACTCATGATATCTTCAACATTCTGCGTATTGAAATCGCACACCAGATACCCGAACTGCGATCTGTCATCATCATAGGTATGAAGCTTTAGCACAAAACGAAGTACATCCTGATCGGCCTCCTCATTGTGATATCCCGACAACATCAGCGCATAGTCGTCAGATTTGAGATAGCTTTTAAGGTGAGCAACATTAACATATTGCTCTGTATTATAAAGATCTTGTGGGTAATTATAAGGCTGTTTTCTGAAAGAACTTATCAGATTATTGCGGTTATCATATATATACATGGCAAGAAGCTGGTCTTCCGAATCGAAGCGTCTCTCCGAAAGATGCCAGGCATCAAAATAATGATCACCTTTAGATTTGTGATTTTTACCGGAATTTCTCATGTCGTAGACCATATCAGTCTCATTGTAAATGGTCTGCATTTTGACAGAAACATCGTGAATATAAGAATTTAACTCCGCCTCTATGCGCTGAAGCGTCTCATTGTTATTTAAAAGGCTCTCTCCCCTAATCTGCTGCCTCGAAATAACTTCAAACACCACCGTCTGCGTAATTATCGCAAAAAGCGTACACAAGGTAACCAGCCCTAAAATGGCCTGGCGCATAGTCCACTTCCCTTTTATCATACCCATTGTCCCCTAAAACAATAACCATACCTACTTTGAAAAAGATAATAACATACTACACACAGAATTGATAATTATATTTTTATAGGACAATAATAAAGCAGTTTTTTTCATCACTTCGTTTATATTTGAGAGTCCCCCCGTGCTTTTCAACTATCTTGCGGGAAATTGCCAAACCAAGTCCCGTTCCCCCATCGGTTTTCCTGGTCTTATCTCCTCTTGCAAAGGACTCGAACATTCTCGCGGCAAAATCCTCCGCTATAGCTTCGCCATCATCCGAGACTTCAATCGTTATTCTGCCTGAATCATCGAACACTTTGACTGCGATGTTATTTCCGGTCTCATTATACTTGTTGGCATTACTTAGGAGATTATTAATCGCCCTTCCGAGGAGCTGCGTATCCACCTCTGCAAAAAGCGACTCCTCTGATATATCTATATCAAATTCCTTTCCTGCAGCTGTGATATCCTCATAAAACTCTGCGCAGATTCTGCGTACAAGCTCGCATACATCCGCCTTCTCCAGATTCAGCTTATACTCGTCACTCTCCATCTTAAGACTGGTGTTTATATCTTCGGTAAGAGTCCTTATTCTTTCTGCCTTCATCTCGATAGTCTTGTAATAATCATTTACTTTCTCTTCGGGGACAAGGCCCTCCTCAAGCGCACAGATACTCCCATTTATGGAAGCGATAGGATTTTTTATATCATGAGCAAGTTCAAGCAGCATCAAATTTCTGCTCTGCTCCACCTGATGTCTTTTATCTTCACTCTCCTTCAGCTTTTCCGCCATGCTGTTGAATCTGTCCCTGATGTCCTCAAATTCCTTATCAGTAATGTAGTCTATGACCACATCTCTTTTTCCCTCACTCACCTCATCCATTCCCTGCATAAGGAACTTAAGCGGCATTTCAATGTGCCTTTTCAGATACAAACTGATGCCTACAATTTCAACAACGAAAAGCGCAGCAAAAACCAGCAGAAATACGAGGTATCTGTTTCCGTTTTCGTTTGTAAGCATATATGTAACTCTGTAGGTCACCATATCGGTGGGGTAAAAAACCAAAAAAACGCGCTTAGGATCTCCCACATATCTGGCACATGCCGAATATATCTTTTTGTCGGTAGCCTCATGCTGACTTATGATAACTCCGTTGCCGCTGGATGCCACATATCCCATGTCGACCAAATACGCAAGCTCCTCGATATTGTAGGTGTACTTATCTGTTTTCTTTTCTCCCACAACATCGACTACGTTACCGCTTTCGTCAAGTTCCTCAACCCATCCTCCGCTGTGTTCCAAAACTTCGGTGTCGTTGATTGTTCCATCGTATTTCACAACCGTCTGCGGTGAAGCATTCGAAAGACTCCCATTACCCAGATACATCACTATTGCCAAAGTCAAAGTGAGATACAGCACGATAGTCACAACAAGAAACAGAACATAACTTTTTACAAGCCTTGAAAAAATGCTTTTCTTCTTTACTCTCTTTTTCTTCATAACAGGATTTATTCTTTCTCGAATTTGTAGCCAAGTCCCTTGACTGCCTTAATCATTGCAGCTTCTTTATCTGCTTTCTTAAGCTTATTTCGAAGATTACTTATATGCACCATAATAGTGCTGTCATCAGCAGCGTAGTCACTTTCCCACACATACTCTGATATCTGCTGTTTGGTGAAAATATGCCCCGGATGAGGCATCAGAAGTTCTAAGATTTTGTACTCTGTACCGGTAAGAGCTATACTCTCCCCTCCCGTTGTTACAGACTTTGCATCGGTGTTAAGTTCTATTCCGAAAGCTTTATACACCTTGTCAAATTTCTCATGGTAGTCATAGTTTCTGCGCAGCTGCGCCTTGATTCTCGCAACAACTTCCATGGGATTGAAGGGCTTTGAAATATAATCATCCGCCCCAAGCTCAAGCCCGAGAATCTTATCATAATCCTCCGTCTTTGCCGTAAGCATAATAACCGGAACATGACTTATCTCACGTATCTTTCTAAGAACTGAGAATCCGTCAAGCCCCGGCATCATAACATCAAGCAGCACCATGTGCGGCTTTTCTTTTTTATACAACTCCAAGGCCGATATTCCGTTATCGGCCTTGAGAAGTCTTATCCCCTCTTTGCTCAAAAACAATTCCAGCGAATTAAGTATTTCTACTTCATCGTCTGCCCCAAGTACTGTGTATTCCATACCTTCCTCCGTTCCCTGTATTATCTTGAGCTCTGATGTATGATTCTTTTCCCCTCTCTCAGTATGGATTCAGCTGATATAATCATCAATCACTTCTTCGAATGTTCTGTCAAAGCTGTAGGAGTTTTTCCACTCAGGATCCAGCTTATCAAGAAGCATACATTCAAGCATTCCGAGACGATAGTATTTTGCGTTTCCGTCCACGTATTTCGACGCTGTACCAAGGTATTCCTTTTGGTATGTCTCCTCGCCGTTCTCGTATCTCACAGCCAGTGATTCCACATAATATGCGGAGCCTTCCATCATTAAATAAAAATCCTCAGAGCCGTTCACCTGCTCACTAAGAAGTCCCCTCCTCTCCTTAGCTATTTTGCTATATTCTATCGCAATTTCGTTTACATCGCCACTGTTTTCATCAGTAAATATGCGGCTTAATACCTCCATCTCCTTTGAAAACAATCTCTTTGCCTCATTGTCCGAATCAGCAATCTCTGAAAGCTCTGTTTCGGAGAGTACATTCTGCGTAGTCTTTTCGTACAACTTATGATAGGAATTCTGATATGCATGGAAGCCTTCATGCCAGATAACAGCGGAAAGGGGCTCATTATTTACAGCTTCAAGTGTTATCCAGGTATCATATTCGGGAACAACCACTTCAAACTCATCGCCGTCCTGATATATACTTCCGACAAGTCCTCCGTAAACAGCATCTCTCTTGGTATAGTTGCACTCGCCGCCGTCATAGCTTACGACAACATCCTTCTCAGAATCCGAAAATGCCACTTTATAATCCAGTGGGCAAAAACCCTTGAAACCCATGTCACCAAGCTCTTCATAATCCTCAGCAACCTTATAGAGCATTTCCCTGTTATTTTCCTTAAGTCCCCTCTCGGTTGTTGCAAACCCCGAAACCATCAGAGTTGCTCCAACCAACATATATATTACAAATCCCGCTTTTTTCATCATCTTATGCTTCCTCTCTTCTCAAGATCATTACCAGAAGTCCTGCTGCCCAGATCACTAAAAATGCCATTATGATCACATGAATATTTAAAGGTTTTTCCTGAACCAGATTGCCTGCCTGATTACTGATGCCGGCAAGATCCGGAATGAGCATTACCGCTCTCTTTATTACTGCTCCGCCGACTCCCGTAAGTGTTGCGGTCAAAAGCTTAAGTGCATCTCTAAGTGCTCCGAAGACCAGAATGATTACCATTATCGTTCCTGTAAAAAGTGTGGGTATCCTGATTGAAAGCGCCGATGTGAGCATGCAGATACAAGCCGAATAGATCATCATGAAAACCGTTGCCATCGCTATTCTTCCAAGGATATTTGAATATCCGTTTACTACAGCGAATACTCCGAGTGTCGCATATAATATGATTCCTGAGATCCAGGACACTACTATATTTCCTGCCGCAAGGCACATGTGATATCTGCTCTGGCTGATTCCTCTTGACCAAATCAGATGACTTGTTCTTCTCTCATACTCCTGTGGAATTGTTGAACATGAGATTGCAAGAGCTATCGCACCATTAAGGAAATTCAGAACGTTTATAAGTATGGGAAGAAGCACATGATAATCCTTTATACTTTTTCCTCCGATAGTGAGGCTACCCATATCTGTTGAAAAAACAGCTACCACAATAATTCCCAGTGCCATTGTCACATATAACATCTTTTTGCGGATTTTCTCTCTTATTACGTTAACTACGATTTCCATGATTATTCCTCTCCTACAAGTCTCACAAATTTATCTTCAAGTCTCTCTTCGCTTTCGCCTTTGGTCCAGGTATCTATCACTTTTCCTTTTTTCATGATCACGCCTCTGTCACAAACAGCCTCTATATCATGCAGTATGTGGGAGTTGATAATAACTGTCTTTCCCTCTTCCTTAAGTCTTTTCAGAAGTTCAAGATTATGTTTTCTTCCAAGTGCATCAAGTCCAGCTGTGGGTTCATCAAGAATCAGGATGTCCGGATCAGAGATCAGTGCCTGTGCAAGTGCCAGTCTCTGGATCATACCTTTTGAATAGTTCTTTACCTTAATCTTGTTATCCGATAGTCCTGTAAGTTCCAAAAGGCCTTTAAGATATGCTGTATCTTTTTTGGATTTGTCACCTTCTATTCCCGCGTAATATTTCATCACTTCCATTGCTGTCAGATATTCGGGAAAATACGGTGTCTCCGGTGAATAGCCAATCTTCGCTCCACTCTCAATCTCTATATCTCCTGAGCTTGCCTTTGCAAGTCCCAGTATCATTTTTATTGTGGTGGTCTTACCTGCTCCGTTTGCTCCAAGTAGTGCAAACACCTCGCCTTTTTTAATATTCAGTGACAAGTCATTTACTGCCGTCATCTCCTTATATGTCTTTTTTACATTTTTCAAAACCATTATGTCGTTCATCTGTCTTGCTCCTCCTTACAGTTCATATAGTAACAGGACAAATAAAAGTCTCCTTAAAGCCAACCTAAAGATTTCCTAAAGATTTTTCATTCCCGGAAAAATGTATTCGCGCAAAAAAAGAGATGTCCAATATAATGAACATCTCCTTTTAAACAATTTCTAATTTTTCCTGTAAAATTTCACTACCAGACTTAGACTCAGAATTCTTTATTCTCCATGATTCGCACACTGCACAGATAGGATATGGTTGTAACGATGACGCAAACTGCGACCAGAATAAGGATTGTAACCGCTCCCGGAAGATCATGAAGTATGTTTATCACACTCACAAACGGGTTGACGGAATCAGCCAGAAATGAACTTGAGCCGATTGCCAGCACTGCGACAATTCCAAAAATGACAAAGAGTGCGATTCTGCTTTTTTCAGCACCGAATTTAAGCTGCAGCGGAACTATTATCGCAGTTGCAAGATACATGGAGGGTATGACTGCAGTCATCATTGGAATATCGGATAAACCCGCACCGTTGTTTCTAACCATATCCATAACAGCAAATACCAATGCTCCAAAGCACCATGCAGCAACAGCAGCAATCAGGCTAAACACATACTTCTCTCTCACATATGTTTTCCTGTCAAAGGGAAGAGTCATTAAGAAAGGAAAGCCGTTGTCATACTCATCATAGCTTATGCTTCCTGTTCCAACTATCAATGCAAGCATCGTAAGGTATGCGATAAGAAATGCACCATTATTGGATAATCCCATGACAACCGCCATTACCAAAAATATTATAAGTGTTTGTTTTCTAACCAGTGTCAGTCTAAGATCTTTTTCTATGAGTCCACGCATTTTAGTTGCCTCCTGTCATCATCAATATCAGATCGTCTATGTCGCTGTTTTCAATGACTATATTAGGGTTGTTTTCCGCATAAAACTGTTTCTCATTTGTAAAGCAGGCGTATCCGAAGTGATCCTTTTTCGTGCTGAGAATATAACTCTTGTCGAGTTTCTCATAGGTGGCTTCGTTCACCTTGAGAACTCCGTAATTACCAAGTATCGCATCCGTATCCTCATGCAGGATAACCTTGCCATCGTGGATCAGATAGATATCATCACAAAGTCCCTCAAGATCTGATGATATGTGGGATGTGATAAGTATTGAGCGCTTTTCGTCCTCAACAAGATACTCTCTGAGAAGGTCAAGGATATCATTTCTCGCTTCAACATCAAGACCAGCTGTGGGCTCGTCCATGATAAGAATCCGTGCATTATGACTCATTGCTATAAGCACTCGGAGCTTTGCTCTCATACCTGTTGAAAATTCCTTGATTGCCTTATCAAAGGGAAGTCTCTGGGACGAACAGTTTTTCTTGAAAACTTCTTCATTAAATGAAGGGTACATCTTTTTCATGATAACTGTTATATCCTTAACTGTAAGGAATGTGCTAAACCCTGAGTCAGACAGAGCAACTCCTATCTCTTCTTTATCTTTCGCGGTAAGCTTCGATGCCTCTTTACCGTTTATCGTGACAAGTCCGCCGTCAGGCTTTACGAGTCCGAGAATTGACTTTATCGTGGTACTTTTTCCTGCGCCGTTTTTCCCAACAATCCCGGTAACTGTTCCGTCCGGTATTTCCATTGAAACATCCAGCCTAAAACTGCCGTAGTTTTTAACAAGATTATCAACTTTAACCATCAGTTTTCCTCCAATATGATCTGTACGATCTCAAGAATATCCTCTTTGGTAAGTCCAACCGCGCTTGCCTTCTGCACTGCTGCCGCAAAGTCATCCTCCACTGTCTTCCTTCTCGCCTCCATGGCAAGAGACTTATCAGTTGCAGCGACGTAGGTTCCTTTGCCGTGAACCGTTACGACAAAACCTTCTTCTTCCAGCCTGTCATAGGCTTTTTTTACAGTTAAAGCACTTATCCTAAGCTCTCCTGATAATGCCCTGACAGAAGGAAGTGCTTCATCCTCCGCAAGTTCGCCGCTTATTATTTCATTCTTCACCTGATTCACAAGCTGTTCGTATATTGGCACCATCGAGGTGTTATTTAAAATGATATGCATATCACCATCCTCCATAAACAGCATATAACAGTATATAACTGTTGTCAACTGTTATATACTGTTATACTTATAATTTTTTATCAAGAGAGTGTTTGCGTCTGTATTATGTCAACTGTTTTCATCATAAACTATGACTTTATCCGTGAGCTTCCTGCTCATTTCATGCCTGGCTTTTCGATTCGCCACGGTATCGAAGATAATTGAAAAATCGTAATCTTCAGGGTAAAGTTCCTCTGCCTTTACATGCATTTTTACTCTCTTGTGATTTATGTATATTTTCTTGTTTGGCAGCTGTACCCTAAGAATTCCCTTTTTATTTATGGGCTCGCATACAATACCAATCTTCTTGTCGGGATATATCATAACGCTGTCGCCAATACTGAATTTCTGTTCCAGCTCTGCGGTGGAATGTATTCTCTTTGCCTTGACGATTTTTCCGGTGCCTCGTTTTCTTATTGCATTCTTTTTACCCGAAAACTCATAGTCCTTGCCATATGCGGCCTTGGCTGCAACCCTCAGCATTTCTTCAGGCATACCGAGCCTCTCTGCAATATAAAATGCGCAGCTCTCTCCGGCTTCTCCGATTATCATCTCATAGGTCGGGCGAAGCGTCTCCTTATCAAACACCATCCTCGCATTCACAATATGCTCAGCCCTTGAGGCGTACTCCTTGATCTCGGGATAATGCGTTGTCACAAGGAAGTTCGCGCCGCTCTTTCTAAGCTCCTCCAATATCGCAACAGCAATTCCCATTCCCTCTGCAGGATCTGTTCCAGAACCAAGCTCGTCCATGATTACAAGGCTTTCCTGATTTACATTTCCGAGTATATCAAGAACATTTTTAATATGAGCCGAAAAAGTCGACAGGTTTTCGGAAAGATTCTGACCGTCTCCAATGTCCGACAAATAATTGCTGTTCATGCAGATATCTGCTGCTTTACACGGTACATGAAGTCCGCACTGAGCCATGTAGCAGCTCAGCATGACAGTTTTGATGGCAACTGTCTTTCCACCGGTGTTGGGACCTGTTATCACAATTCCGTTTACGCCTTCATCTCCAAGTGAAAAATCCAGCGGGATATTTTCTTCCTTATCCATTAGCGGATGCCTTGCTTTTACAAGTTTTATGCGCCTTTCAAGATTTATGGCAGGTTTGATGCAATCAAGATCAATGCTTAGCTTCCCCTTCGAAAAAACGTAATCAAGCTTCTCCATCATCTTGATGTTTTCTTCCATTATCGGAGCAACATCCGACACCATCGCCGTAAGGATATACAGTATCTTGTAAACCTCGTTCTCCTCATCTATACGAAGAAGTTCCAGTTCCTCGTAACACTTCGACAGACCTACGGGCTCAACAAAGAGCGTATTTCCGGTCGCAGATTTATCAATCACACTTCCCGGTATCTTAGCTTTACATTCTTTCTTCACCGGAACGCATACTCTGCCGTTTCTCATTGTGTAGTAGGAATCCGCCATGTATGTCTTGTTCTTCCTGATGATCTGCTCAGCCTTCTGCTTCATGGATTCTTCCATGGTTGTTATGCGATTCCTGATCTCATAAAGTTCTTTTGTTGCCCTGTCATCCACCTCTTCATTTCTTATCTGTCTGCAGATTTCATCTTTTAACTCATAAAGTGGATTTAAATTTTCATCATAATATGCAAGTGAATTTTCATACTGTTTACCGCGTGACAGATAGTCCATCATCCTCTCTACTGCAACAAGAACCTTTTCAACTCTCTCAAGCTGATAGGGTGTAAGGCTACTCCCTGTGTCAGCTATCGTTAGAATCTCTCTTATCTCAGTGACATTTTGCACCGGAGGATTTCCCAGCTTTTCTATCAGTTTTCGGCTATCCGTGGTATCCTGAAGTTCCTTTCTAAGCTCCCTTTCATTTAGTATAATGTCAGCCTCTCTTATCTTTTCCTTTGCATAATCTGTACTTGTGAGCTCTGCCCACATATTTTTAATCTTATCGAATTCAATTTGTGTTTGTGTATTCATTTTTCCCTCCGGTCACCCTCACGGTAACCTCTCATCATTCAAGCAGATTCCTAAACACCTAGGTGCTGTTCAAATATCTGCATAAAACCTTCCTGCACTTTTCCTCCTAAACGACAAAAAACCATGATATCTTGCGCCAAAGATATCATGGTTCATAAATAAACATATCAAAAAATGACCTCATAAAATGCGGCTCTTTCCCATAATATTATTAAGCGTAATCTAATAAGCCGGTAGTTTTCACCACAGACTCACAAATATTGATTCATTGAATCTTTTGCTCATTGCAATATCACGAGGCCGTATTGCAATGAAATTAGTTCACCACGCTTAACATAAAGCTCCTCTTTTTTATATTATGGTTAAGCACATTTTATGCTCTGATTCGAATATATTACTCTAAAACCTGTATGTCAACATACAGTCCTACAAATTAAAAGTTTTAATAGTATAGGAAATAAGATACATAATCAGTACAGCAACAACGCCAAGAAGTATGTACTTTTTCCTACTATTATCAATTTTACTGGGATTATTCAATCGGTCCTGATCAGCAATAAATGCCGGATAGTTGTCCGGTTTTACAACAGGTACAAATCCATCTGTTATTGCACTGCCATACCAGGTAGTTCCCGCATTAGCACTTACAAATCCGCTGAATGTATTTATATTCTGAAGATCATTACATTCTTTTGCTGCCTTATACAGATAAAAATGTCTTTTTACTTCATCAAGCGGTCTTTCATACGCGCTTCCAAAGAGCTGATATATATGCTCCATATCATGATTTATATAATAATTCGCGTAATCTCCATAGGTCTGAATATCAGAATAAGCCTTTTGAACATAGCTTGCCTGAGATGCCTTTGGATGCAGAATTCTCGCATCATTAGCACAGCCTATAACCTCATCCATATCCATGTAATACAGAGCAATAAGCTGCTTTAAATAAAGAGCCAGAATCATATCGTTTGCGGTGGTACATGAGTCCTGCATAAGGCTCAGCATTTTTGATGTCCTTGTAATATCTCCCAAGTAGTAAAGGCCAATGCCCATATTATAGTGAACCTTGCTCCAAAGTATCTGCTTTTTCAGCATCATTGGAATAAAATTCACATAGCGGGATAACCCCTTATCCGGGTAACATTCCCTGAAAAGGTACGTATTAAGCTCTCTATAAAGAATTTTTCTTTGCTTAAGATACGAAAGAATAACTACTAAAGTCAGCGAAAGAATAATCAGTGACAGGAAAATGTTTTCATCTATAAAAATATCCTTTATCATCAGATAAAACAGTTCAGTAAAAAGAACTATATAAAATGCATTCCTGACATTTTTAAACTTAGTTGCGCAGTTATCAACAAACTCCTTCTCCCCGGAATACTGGCTCACATCAACTATCTCCAGTATCTTTTCATACTCCTCTTTGTTACTCATTTTTATTTCCTCCAACATTTAATATAATTTAATCTATTTCCATGGTCTTACTTTACCGATCCAGCCGTTCTCATTCCAGTATTTAAAGTCGGTGTATTCGGGATTCTTTTTACCGAGGCTCGTTTGCAGCATCCTTACTATATAGAACTTTGCTTTCACTATAACATTTGTATTACCCGGTTTATTATAATCAATGACATGGAATTTTTTTGCAACACTGCTTAGCTTCTTTTTGAAGGATGCTTTACTCTTGTCCCCGATCTTGTCCCAGTCAATTTCAGACATCAGTTTGAAACTTACGACTTTGATGGTAGAAATGCCCCACCAGGAAAGACTGTCCTTAATATCCTTTGCTGTGGATCGTCCACCCGCTCCCAGGCACTGTGTGATTATCACCGCACGCTTTCCGAACATTTCCTTTGCCGGGCGGTGAGGCATCCACCGATAACCGAAATGGTCAAGCATAGCCTTCATTGCGCCGGTTGTATGGAAAACATATGCCGGTGATGCAAAAACCAGCAAATCCGCTTCAAGCAAAGACTTCTCTATCTTCTGCACCTTTTCAGCGTCCTTGCAGAGATTCTGATTATTCCTGAAACATGCAGTACACCCCGTGCAGAACCCTGGACCATCTTTGGGAAGATAGTATTCCGTAATCTCTGAATCGTCTCTGAACTGCTCTAAAAATATTTCCTTCATTCTGTATGTAACACCGTGTTTTTCGGTTCCGTTTATCACTGTAATCTTCATTTTGTATTTCTCCGCGATCTCTTCTTGTTATCCTGACTTGGTTTTTCATCTCTTGCGTACAGTTTGTTGAACTGCCGGATGTGTGCTTCCATCGTCTTAAGTGCCTCTTCCTCACGCTCTGGTTCTCGATCGCATATGGTCAGAAGCATATATATCGGCGCGTAAAAAATAGTCAAGCTCTACATCCTTGTATTTTTCCGGATTACTGTATATGTCTTCAACTGTTTTAATATGGTCATATACTCTCTTATTTTGCCTCTCTATCTTCCTTATACCAAATCACCAAAGCAGCTATAAAAATAATTCCAAAGTATATATACGCTGTATTTGAATTCGGGTAAGAATCAAATAGTTTATTCCAATCGTAAATTGCGCCTATGGAATTTATAAAAGAATGATAAATGGCACATGCCAGGACGCTCTTCGTTGATTTATAAATCGCAGCAGCTACAAAAGCCCATACAAATATGTTTATAGCAAAACCAATCATGCTATCGCCATAGTGGTTGGAAGTTGGCTGTAACCATATCGGAAAATGCCATACACACCAAATCACCGCCACAATAGTAGTTGCAACCGGAAAAGGAAATCTTTTTTCCAGCATGGGCTGCAAAAAGCCACGCCAGCCTGTTTCCTCCGCAAATCCAACAAACGGCAGCATAATAAGAAACCCCAGCGGCATCATGTACAATGGAGAACCGTTTAGTTCACCGCAAAATATAGCAAATAATAACGCGCACAGGCAAAACAAGCCAGTGATCAAAACTGTTTTTATTTTCTTTGGCGTATACAAAAAACGTTTTATAAATTCTTTTACTGTGATTTTTTCTTCTTTCCTAAGTAGGATAAACAGAGCTATCACCGGTCCCGGTGTTGTAAAAAGAATTCCTATAGCTGCATACATCACATATGAAAAAGACAGTTTTCCTGTTTCCGCATTATTTATTGAGGCTGGCTCAAGTATCAGCATTAGTAATTCAAAAAATACACTTAAAAATAATATCCAACCAAGATAATCTATTATTGGGGCTTTCTTTTTTTCATCAACCCACATTTTCTTGTCCTTTCATAATCCCTGAAATCAACGCATCTACGCCATATGCAAAACTTTCATCCAAAGAAATTTCATCTCCAAAACTACCATGTAATTCCAGCATCGAAAATCCTTCCACAAAGCCTCGCAGGCTTCGTAGCACATGCATTTTATTGACTTCACCAAACTCAAGAGAATCTAAAATAGAATACAATGATGATATAACCCCTTTTGTAATTTCATGGTTCAGTTCAGATGTATATGAATTGTGCCAGCATATTGCCTCAAAAACTCCGGGATGATCATGAGCGAATTCACGAAGCGAATAACACATTGCTTTTAATCCATCTTCCCGTGATTTCCCTACCGCTGATTTAGCAATCTTTATATCAATATTGTTCCAACCATATATTATGATTGCCTCTTTTATTTCATCCAAACCGCCTTGAAAATGCTTATACAAAGATGGCGGCTTTATGCCTAATCTATCAGCAATAGTTTTTATAGAAAGATTCTGAAAACCATCTTTGTCTATCATTTCAACACACACTTCAATAATTTCCTGTTTTCTGGACATTTTTTCTCCTTGCTAATAGAATTAGCTTATAAGCTAATTCTATTAGCCTATAGATTAGCACAGAGTATTAATACTGTCAAACCAACTATCTTTACAGGGCAAAAAGAAATGAACCACTTTCGACACGCAAAAAGACCCGGTACAATGTACCGAGCCTTCTGAAATGTGCCTAAGAAACGATTATTTCTTTGAAAAAGTCCAAGCAAGTATTATTGTAAGATTATACTGGAATTTTATTTGTATCCCGATGTTCTTTTCAAAACATCTTTACACCAATCCAATAGCAAATCTAATTTCTGATCTATGTTCTCATAAGTAACATCTTCCAAAAAACATTCCCAAACCTGAAGATCAATTCCTTTAACCATAGATGCCACCTCAGATTTTGTCTCAATAAAGTTGTTATCTTCCAGATAATAAAGATTCTGAAGAATAAAGAAAATGTCTCTTTTAACTAAGGGCAGTTTATTAACGTTCTTTTCCATTTCAGAATGAATACGTCTGTGACAAAGCATATGATATAAATTTCCGACACTCATCTTGATATAGTCCGCCACATCCTTTTTACTGTAATTTGGCACTATACACTTAAGTTTGCCATATATATCCGAAGTGGTATGAAGTATATGACAGATTTCTTCAGGAAACCAATTTAATAATTCGTCCCTTCCACATACAAATCCGCATGCTCGCTCATATTCTCCAAGATCTAACAATATCTGACGATAAGAGTTCAAATCTTCGGCATGTACTTCATCGAATACAAGCATAATATCAATATCACTCTCAGGTGTAGCTTCGCCTCTAAGATAACTTCCCTGAAGCCCAACATATAAAAGCCTTTTGCCAAACTTCATTTTTAATTCTTCTGTTAATCTTTGCGTATAATCTTTTATGTCCACTAGATTATTCATCTGAAAGTCTAAAACCTCCTATCCAAACAGCATATCCGCTACCTTTTCCAGTTCTCTGCGTTCCTGCGAATCCTCATATCCGCTTTCCCTGTCATCGATACCCTTTACCGGATCAATCGAAAACAGACCGTCCCGGTTGCAGTAAAAGAAGATTCTTCTGACTCCCCTGATCTTAAATCTTGCTTCAGCGTTCCCTTCCGGGTAGAGCTTCACCATCTGCATATCATCGGATGACGCCGCCGCCACAAACGAAATGTAATGCTCCTTCGTCATGCTGTGATCAATCCGCACATAATACTCATCCTCCACGCGCTCGACAAAAACCATGTGCTGTTCATCTGAAGGTTCTGCCTCTAAGGGTATAAGCTGGATCCCATGGCAATGGATTGCCGCCTCACCCATGCTGTGTATCACATTCCCGCAGACCGGGCAGACATAAAACTTTGACCTCAGCATATTTGCGGATACATTCGCATTATGAATAGTATTGCCTGATATCAGCTCCGTCACCGAAATGCTGAATGACTCTGCAATCGGCTCCAAAAGAGTAATGTCCGGAAAGCCCTTGGCAGTTTCCCATTTTGACACGCTTTTATCGCTCACTCCCAGCTTTTCCGCCAGCTCGCTCTGTGTCATTTTGTTCTTTTCCCGCAGTTCCTTAATAACTGCGCCTGTAACATATTGGTTCATATTCGTTCTCACCTCCATACACAGATTGTATATCAGCACCAAAAAGTAAGGTACCTACGGAGAGTAGAGTCGGATGGATTATCTTCAAATACAAGAGTAATTGCAGGATATGCTATTCCAGGCGCATATCAAAAGCCTTTTTTGATGCTCCATTAAAGCCTTTATTTTCGTAAAACCGATGTGCTCCAGTACGGGCTATTCCGCTCTGAAGTATAGCTTTATAGCAGTGCTGATCCTTGGCAAAGGCAACAGCCATATCTATGACTTTTGAAGCCAATCCGCAATTTCTATACTCTTTATCTGTCACCACATTTTCGATGAAGCAAATGCCTCTATTTCCACGAGTTAGGTTCGGAATGTAAACGGCATAACATGTAGAAACAACTTTACCATTATCAATTGCACCAAAATATTGAATATTTGGATTCTCTTCTATTTCCTTCCAGACCATTTCGCTTTGCTCAAAAGCGCACTGTTTATCGTCTTCATCCAGTTGCTGGTATAATTCAAGCAAAGACGGCAAATCTGAAATGGTTAGCTGTCTGAATTCCAATCCAGGTTTCATCCCCCAAAGCCCATAGGGATCACGTTTTAACTCATTTTCATACAATGAAACCACAGACCAGATATCGAAAAACATCACCTTGCACTTGCCTATTGACATTTCTTTTATGAGTCCTTTTTCATAGGCCATATCCTGAATCTTGTACCATGCCTTTACAGGAGGGTGTCCGGCTTCCATAAACCACTCTTCCGGAGGATATTTTCGGTTAATCTCTTCACTTGGCTCAAACTGCTTGTTTATATCCTCCGGTGTGATACCTTCCACATAATGCATTGCAGTAAGTTTATAAATATCGACACCAAGTAAAAGTGCCTTACCTCCATTGTGGATTGGATAATCAAGTCCACTTGTCACCGCTTCTTTTCCATGCTTTCCCCAGCCTGATGTGCTTATGGTATCTTGGCCTGTGTAGGTATCAGGAAGTTTTCTGAATGTGTCTGCAACGATTCCCATTGCCGTTCTGTCTGCATCTGATGGAAGCACCTTTATCTTAACTGTAACTCCCATCTTCCTGTCATCATCTGAAAGAGGAAGTTCTTTACTAAGACGAAGTGCAGGCATGAAAAGACTGCCCTCTTCTGTAACTATATCTTTTAATGTGTCTATCACGGTTTCTGCACCACCCTCAAGTTCACCAAAACTACTGAGTGAAGAATGCACTTCCAAAGTCATTCCCTTCGTAACTCCAAGCGCTAAAAGTGATTCTTTTAATTCTTTCTTTGTAACCATCATCAGAATGCTCCCAAAAGTATTGAAAACTCGATTTCCATTACTATATATCTTATTTTATCCTATCATTTGAATTCTTTAATAAGGGCAATTAAATCAGTATTTTTTCCTCAATTGATAATACACCACTTTATCTATTGCAATCTGTATAATTAACAATCCAAACAAATACCAAACTATAGTCTTATGGTTGATAATCACTCCTGCTTTTCCAAGAATAGCGAATGTCACCTCGGAAATGCATATCAAGAAAAAAATGATATTATAAGCTATTCTACCCGTTTTGTCGCGTAGTTTCTCGTTCAATTCATCATGTAGACAAATATCTTCCTGTTCCTTAATTTCACTGTATCTTTTCTGGTTTTTGGGAGCAGACCAGTAAAAATGCTTTACAATCCATCCAATACCGGGTCCTAAAGCGCCTCCCGCCAACCCCCAGAGCAAGCCGTCTACTGCACCCTCGGTAAAAATCGCTGCTAGAACAAAGCAACTTCCAACGAGTATACATAAAACACCTTTATTAAGATCACTTATTTTCATCGTTTCCACCTCCCTTATGAATAAAAATATCTTCAATTGTCATTCCAAAATAATCTGCTATGGTAAACGCGAGATCAAGCGATGGATTATACTTACCATTCTCGATTGAACTAATCGTCTGCCTGGAAACTCGGATTATTTTAGCAAATTCCTCCTGGTTTAAACCGCGTTCCTTCCGAAGCTTCTCTACATAATTTTCCAATGCATATCCTCCAATTGAAATTTGTCAAGTTTCCTTTACATTTTGAATATATCATAGTGTGTCATCTATGTCAAGGTTCCTTTACATTTATTCAGTTATTCATCTCTCAGGTCTTAGATTATTCCTATTAAGATTTGGACCTTGCTGCTCTTTCCTCTCATCAACTATCGCCTGGCTTTCTCTTAGCTTTTGCAAAATGCTTGTTTTAGCCTTTTCAGCTATCTCAGGCTTCTTGGTCTTGTCCCACCACTCCTTGAATGTTTTGAAGGCTTTTGAGAAGTCACTATTCCTGCCTTTTTCTTTTGGCTTAAGTGTTTCATCTCCAAAAATCTCCGGGTGGTCTTTCATCTGCTGTTCTACAAAATCGTGCATCTGATCCTGTATCGTTTCTAATCTTTTCTGGTCGAATACTTTTGTCTTTGCCACCTGCTTGCTTACGTAATACCCAGCATTTTAGATTATACGTGTCTTCTCTATCCTCTTCAATATTCTTACACATAGAACAAGGACGTTTTCACGCCCCTGTCCTCTACTTTAGAAAGATTATCTCTCTATTCCCAAGTCTGTTCTGTGTGATTTTGGAATCTGCTGTTCGTTGTGCTGATCAGCCCTAACTCCAGCTTCCCTTAGCTGTTCCAGGATACTCGTTCTAGCCTTTTCGGTCACCTCAGGCTTTCTAGTCCTATCCCACCATTCCTTGAATTTCTTGAATGATCCGGATACGAGTTTTCCAAGTGTAGTTTTTGGATTTTCTAATGACGCATATCTCATGAATTCCTTATTCATCTCGGATTTCACTACAGCATCTATATACAGTTTTTCATATTCTTGCTGCTTTAGCCTTAAGTAGAATTCTTTTGAGAAGTCGCTATTCCTTCCTTTTTCCTTTGGCTTTAAGGTTTCATCTCCAAAGATCTCCGGGTGGTCTTTCATCTGATGCTCTACAAAATCGTGCATTAAATCTTGTATTTTTTCTAGTCTCTCCTGATCAAACACTTTTTGTTTTTGCCACCTGTTTGCTTAGTCCTCGTTTGTATCCTGTTGCTACCGGAACTCCTACTACGTGCATATGAGGTGAATCCTCATCCAAGTGTGTTACCGCCGATGCGATTCTCTTACAGCCATCCTCAAAAGGATGGTCTTTTATCATGAAATAAAGAAGATTGGCCGCCTTTTCCTCGAGCGAAGGATACACTTCCCCTCCAAAGACATCCTGATAGACTGCTGCCAGAATGCCTTCCACTTTACCAACTTCTTTCTCTACACCAAATACGTCTGATTTAAAAGTATCCTCCATGTAATTGACCATCTCTCTGCAGTCTTTATAGGTGATTCTGTATATTGGGCTCGATCCTTCAGGCTTCTCAAGAGACTGGTGATCATATTGATCCAAAAGCATAAGTGCTTGCGTGTATAAATTTACAGCCTTAAGTACATCCTGTTGCTCAATATCCAATGTCCCTGCAATCATCTTTGTTTGTATTTCCACAGTTTTTTGAAGTGCCTGTAACCTGCGCTCGTTGATAGCACAGCCATTTAAAGTATACTGTTTAAGCACCGCACTTGCCCATCGTCTGAAAGCTATACCTCTCTTTGAATTAACTCGATATCCAACAGAAAGTATCATATCAAGATTATAAATCTTTGGTTTTCTTCCTCCGGAACTTTTGTCGGAAAAACCGACAGAAGTCTCATCAAGCTCTCCTGAGCTAAGAATATTGCTAATATGCTCGCTTACCGTAGCATGCTTAACATCAAATAACTGCTCGATTTGTTTCTGTGTTAGCCAAACTGTTTCTTGCTCAGGACTTATCTGCACCTCTATCTCTGTATTCCCGTCTGTAAATAAAACAATTTCATTCTTTGCCATTAAATTCCCCTCTATCCTTCATTATTTTCTCATATTCCAGCTGATAAGCGATCAGCCTCGGAATATACTCCGGAGGAGTCCTGCGCCCTGCTTCCCAATCCTCTAAAGTACGAACCGGTATACCAGTGTGAATCGAAAACTCTTTTCTTGTTTCTCCCGTGCTCTCTCTTAATTGCTTAATTTTCTCTGCTATATCCATAATTGCACCTCCACGCAATGCGTCAAGTGAATTATATCATGCCTTTCCATCACTCGCAATGCGTATTTTTATATGTAATCAAAAAGGGAGTCCACACTTGAACTCCCTTTTCCACATTCCTTATTCCATATAGCTTTCCTCCAGAATTCTCAATCCTTCCTTATAATCCTGTCCCAAAACTTCCTGTGTCTTTTGGAAGTCATACTTCTCATGTAGTCTGTCATGAACCTTTAAGAACTCTTTCTTTCCGTATTTCCTTATATATAATGCCTGAGCCTTTGCTGCATTTGCCCCGTCATTTGATGGAATATAAAATCCTTTATTGCAATTTTCGAGCTCATCACACTCATAACATCCGTCCAAATCTTTTTCCTTACAGCATCTCACATTCGGACATATTCTGTCCTCCGCACAGGTAGCAAAAGAGCAGACATTGTGCTTCGTTCTGCAGGACCCGCACCACTCTGAAAGGAAACAGTGATTACAGGAAAAGCCACAATAAGCAACAGGATCAACACCCTTTCGTGCTATCTTGCAGAGTTTATTCTTGATGCAGCGCATGGCTTCTATATGCATGATCCAGTGACGGCTAAATGGCATCTGGATCAGTCCTTTAAATCTTTACAATATTTTTTCATATATAGTTCTTTTTTATATAAGCATCGGCCTGCTTGAGCAATTCTTTTTTATTGTCGTGTTCAATAATATCAATAGCTTCCTCAAGTCTAAGACTTTTTAAGGTACGAACTTCATTTTGGCGTACCACACAAGGCTTAGCATCTGTATATTTTGCAAGAAAATAAACAACTTCCTTCCTCGTTCCAGGCCTCTCTGCTGGATTATAGCTTTCTGTCACTCTGAAATCAGTATTTAATTCTACTTCAAGATTTGTCTCTTCTTTTATTTCACGAAGTGCTGTTTCTTCCTCGGTTTCATTATTTTCCACATGTCCTTTCGGAAAGCTGTGACAGCCACTCATTTCCTCTACAAGAAGATACTTTATTTCTCCATTTTCCAAAGTAAAAACAATTGCTCCACATGATTTTTCAAATACCATGACTTTCTCCAATATCAAATCTGTATCATACTATAGGCACAATAAATATTCTTTTATGCTATCACAGAATTTCTAATCCTGTTTGCCTTATTTTATCCAACTGCTCTGCGCTCAGTGTACCCGCCCTGTAAAGTTTAAGATATTCATTTTCAATTGACGAGTCGAAGATCAGCAGATCATCAGTATTTATGGTAACCCTGACACCATTCTCCACCAATATTTTGATTGGATGTGTTTTATAATCCTTTGCAAATCCCAGCATTACATTGCTGCTGGGGCAGACATTAACCTGTATCTGATTATCAGCAAGAAATCTCATGGTTTCTTTGGATGTTGATGCATTAATTCCATGATGAACTTCTGATAGGCCCAAAGTCTCTACAGCCCTTCTTACATCCTCAGCCGAACCTGTTTCTCCAACATGCATCTTCTTGGTCAAATGGTACTTCTCAGCCTTTCTATACAGTGGCAAAAAAGCTTCAAATGGCTGGACTTTTTCTCCTGCGCAAATATCTATCGCCTTAAAGTATCCTGAACTGGCATATTTATCGAGTTCGTCTGCCTCTTCTTCCACGTTTCCAAAGGAGGGATATGTCAGCTCAGCTTCAAAGATACTATCCGGACAATATGTTTTATGGAACCCTTCAATAAGTTCTTGGAACTCTTGTACCGTTCCTACCTGATCCACTTCAGCTGTACCAAAATTCATAACAAGACGAGTAATATTATTTCGCCTAGCCTCAGTAAAAGCGCCCTCCCATCTAAGCAGCATATTTTCATAGCCATCACAAAAGGGTTTTATAGAGGACCTAAACCATGCCTGCATACCTTCAAGTCCATCAAGGCGCTGTGGTGGCTTAGGAATATCAACATTCAGTTTCTGGGCAAGCCACTCTCTCCTGCATCCTTTGGTAGAGTGATTGTGGAGGTCACTCTTGGGTGTAGCCAGAAGTTTGCTTATATTGTTTTCCTTTAAACCTTCTACAAACATTGTGTCCCTACTCTATCTATTTTTTATTTATGGATATAACACCACTTAAAGCCTGATTCTGTATTTCTCAAGCGTAACATTATCTTCCTTCACAAAAACCGTCTCGACAAATTCTCCGTTATTTGCCAAGATTGTTTTCCTACTAGCTTCATTTTCAGGAAGACAACTTACATAAACCTCTTCAAATCCGAAACTCGAAAGAAAATCCAAAGCCTTAGCCAGCATCTTTTTTGCGTAACCTTTTCTTCGCTCTGATGGGCGAACCGAATAACCCACATGTCCTGTATACTTTTTCATCCTCTCGGTGAGAACATTGTGAACCTGCATGCAACCTACCATCTTCATATCAGACTTCCTGATGACTAAAAGCACATTTCCCCATGCACCATGTTCATCTGCTTTTCTCCTTGGGTTGGCCCAGCCTATACAGTAATCTACATATTCTTGTATGTCAGGCATTCTTTTCATGGAAAAGCATCCATCAAATGAGGACCCGGCATCCAACATTTCCTGTCTGTATGCTGCTATTTCTTTTGCAAAGTTCATTGTAGGCTCAGCAAAAAGAAGCTCCTCATCAGCAATTTCTTTTCCCGGAATATATTCAACGCAGAATTTTTCGCAAACCACGCGCGATTCCCAGCTAAATTGCATTTTGTTTTCGCCAAGACAATCCATAAAAAATGTTTCGTGAACCTCACGCCAGTATTGGAGCGATCTGTCGCCCTCCCCCTCGGCATAAGCGTGAAAAGGAGGCACATCCCCAAATGCTCTCACGTACACGTCATAAGTTCTGATCACGCATACAGCCTCGTCTTGGCTATTCAGTATTACACTGTAATCACCGATTTTCGGAAGCGCATCCAAAGCATCCTCCATAACATACTCATCGTAAGAGCTTGCTGTTCCAAACTTTTTTCCCTCCAAAACTAATTCTGAAAGCTTGTCCATATCTTCTTCAGTACTGCCAAATCCCCAAGCTTCGTATGGTGTATTTATATCTATATTTTCTTTGAACAGAACTCTGTCCATAACTCTTTATGTGTCATTATGCCTTTTCTCCCCCATTTCTCTCGTATTATCACATACATTGTAGTATGCAATATAATCTACCGGCATGCAAATCAAATAATTACAGTTCATCTGAGATATTTATCCATAGATCACATCTTTTTTCTGCTGAATATGACTCAAATTAGAAGCTAATAGAATTGAAGTCAACGGATTCCAACCTGGCTGTTGACTCAGGTACAAGATATTAGAAATGCGGTCATGAAAATTCCCTAGGACCATTGACTCATTCTTGAAATTACATGATTTGAGGTCAACGCATCCCCATGCAATAGTTGACCCATATATGGTAATACTGGATTTGCAGTCAAATCCACAACCGTAGCTGGTTGACTCATATAGAATAATCTTGGAATTGCAGTCAATCAGACACACTGTGATCATTGACTCAAACAGAATAAAACAAGATTTGTAGTCAAGAACACTCAGAATCACAAACCAATAGACATGCCTTAAGAATAAGCCTGAATAGAATTAAAAAATGAAATTACTAATTTCTGAATAGGATTGACTTAAATAGAAAACCGGAAGCCACACAGGCTTCCGGTAATAGATCTTTGAATATTTCCGAAGAAACAACATTCTGCAATAGCAGATTGATCATCTCTTTGAGAACTGAGGAGCGCGACGAGCCTTTTTGAGACCGTACTTCTTTCTCTCCTTCATTCTAGGATCACGTGTAAGGTATCCAGCCTTCTTAAGTGCAGGTCTGTACTCATCAGAATCAGCCTGAAGAAGTGCTCTTGAGATACCGTGACGGATTGCACCAGCCTGACCTGTTGTGCCGCCACCGCGAACTGTTACGTTAACATCGAACTTATCAAGAGTATCTGTCAGTACAAGGGGCTGACGAACGATAACCTTAAGAGTCTCAAGTCCAAGATACTCGTCGATGCTTCTCTTATTGATAGTGATATTGCCCTTACCGGGTGTAAGATAAACTCTGGCGATAGACTTCTTTCTTCTACCTGTGCCATAGAAACTTGCTGCTTTAGCCATTTTCAAATTCTCCTTTCAGATTAGAATGTAAGTACTTCGGGCTTCTGAGCTGCATGATCGTGCTCAGGGCCTACGTATACGTGAAGCTTTGTGTACATCTGTCTGCCAAGAGAACCCTTGGGAAGCATTCCCTTTACTGCATGCTCGATAACACGCTCCGGGTGTGTCTCCATCATCTGACGAAGAGTGAACTCCTTGTGGTGTCCAACGTAATCTGTGTGGTGCCAGTACATCTTCTGGTCCATCTTCTTACCTGAAACCTTAATCTTCTCAGCGTTGATTACGATTACATAATCACCTGTATCAATGTTGGGTGTATAAATCGGCTTATTCTTTCCTCTAAGTACATTAGCAACGTTAGAAGCAAGACGACCGAGTGTCATATCTGTTGCGTCTACAACATACCATTTCTTCTCAACAGAAGAAGCATTAGGCATATATGTGTTCATTCTAATTACCTCCATAACCAGTTAACAGTTAAACTCTGGTGCGAAGAACCCTTCACCTGATCCATTCGCTTATATATTGTATAAGATATACGCCTCGTTACTTACCGGGATAACTTTGGCGATAATCGTCACACAGTCATATATTATATGCTTATTTCTTTCAATTTGTCAACCCAAAATCCACCGAAAATAGCACAAAATAGCTGAGGTTATAAAAATTTTATAATTCCTCGGGGAATCTGTATTCTATAAGGAAAAGTCCCTGCGGCGGAGCTGTCGGTCCTGCTGCCGCTCTGTCCTTTGCTCCGATCATCTTTTCAACGTCCGAAGACTCGCCCTTCCCCCTGCCTATCTCCATCAGAGTCCCCGCTATAATTCTCACCATATTATATAAAAAGCCGTTGCCTGTGATTCTAATCACTATCTCATCGCCCTGTCTCACAGCCTCTGCCGAAATAATCCTTCGAACATGGCTTAGTGCCTGAGATCCGGCTGCACAAAAGCTTGAAAAATCATGTTCTCCCACCAGGTACTTGGCAGCCTCGTTCATCCTCTTTTCATCAAGAGGATAGCTGTTATGGCAAAAATAGAGCCTCTTAGTAGGCACCATTGTCTTAACGTTCAGGATTCTATACTCATATGTCTTCTCTGAGAGGCACTTTCTCGGATGGAATTCAAGCGGAACTTCCTCCGACCGCATGATTCTGATATCATCGGGGAGCTTATTATTCAATGCCGGTGCAAAGCTTTCAGCAGGAATGGTGGATTCTGTTTTAAACACCACCAGATTTCCATATGCGTGCACTCCGGCATCTGTCCTGCTGGCACCGATAATCTCCGAATCCTCACCGGTCAGCGCATCAACGGCATTTTTCAGCTCACCCTCTATTGTCCGGGTGTTTTCCTGAAAAGCGAAGCCGTGATAGCCGCTCCCATCATATGCAACTGTCAGCATAATATTTTTCAAATCTTAGCCCTCAATTATATGCATATAAGGATATATCAATAATAAATTGCACAATATTGCGTCAATCAAAACAGAATTCCCACAGCGATCATTGCGCATAAATACACAAAAATCACTATATATGCAAAAATATCCCATTTCTTATAAGCAAGAGGCTTCATTTTAGTCCTGCCTTCGCCGCCTCGATAACATCTGGCCTCCATAGCCATAGCAAGGTCTCCTGCCCTTCTGAAGGCAGATATGAAAAGCGGAACAAGAAGCGGTATCAGACTCTTAGCCCTCTGGATAAGCGATCCGCTCTCAAAATCGGCACCTCTTGCCATCTGAGCCTTCATGATCTTGTCTGTCTCTTCCATCAAAATCGGAATAAATCTGAGTGCAATCGACATCATCATAGATATCTCATGTACCGGCACATGGAACACCTTAAGCGGGTTCATGAGGCTCTCCATACCGTCCGTAAGCTGATTTGGGGTGGTAGTGAGCGTCATTATTGAAGACCCTGTTATAAGGAAAACAAGCCTCACTCCCATCATAACCGCTATTTTAAGTCCCTCTTTGGTTATTTTCAGTTTCCAGAAAGTCACTAGAGGCTCTCCGGGCGTCAAAAAGAGATTAAACAGCATAGTAATAAGAAGCAGCAAATAAATAGCCTTCATGCCCTTAAAAATGAATTTTGCGGGCACATTTGACTTCATAATGGCAAGCACAAGAAAGGCTGCTGCTATCAAATATCCTATAAAATTGTCTACTACAAAAAGGGATACAATATATACCAGTGTCGCTACAATTTTTACCCTCGGATCCAGTCTGTGAATAGCGGAATCTGTCTGGTAATACTGTCCCAGCGTTATATCTCTAAGCATTCAGTACATGCTCCCAACTTTTTATATAAAAATCATCCAAAAACCCGCATAATCTCATCTGCTGCCTCATCAATAGTGGTAGCATCCGTATGTACGGGAAATCCGGCTTCTCTGAGTTCCTCCATAACATATGTAACCTGCGGTGCAGCAAGACCTATAGCTTCAAGCTCTTTGTAATGCGCAAATACTTCCTTCGGGGTTCCGTCATAGACTGCTTCACCCTTATTCATAACTATTATTCTGTCGACGTAATTCGCCACATCCTCCATGCTGTGTGACACCAGAATTACCGTGATTCCCAGCGTATCATGAAGTTCAGCGATTAAATCAAGTATCTCATCCCTGCCTTTAGGATCAAGTCCTGCGGTAGGCTCATCCAAAATCAGCACCTCCGGCTTCATAGCAAGAACTCCGGCTATAGCCACCCTCCTCTTTTGTCCCCCGGACAGATCAAACGGAGACTGATAAAAATATTCATCCGGAAGGCCTACCTTTTTAAGGGCATCATACGCTCTAAGCTCTATCTCTTTCTGAGGAACCCCCAGATTTTTTGGCCCAAAGCACACATCCAGGAAGCAGTTTATCTCAAAAAGCTGATGCTCGGGATACTGAAAAACGAGTCCCACCTTGGCTCTGAGATTTTTTCTGTCATATTCGGGATCGTTTATGTCCTTGCCATCAAAGAAGACAGAACCTGATGACGGTTTCATAAGGCCGTTCAAATGCTGCACAAGGGTCGATTTTCCCGATCCGGTGTGCCCAATAAGGCCTATAAACTGGCCATCCGGTATCTGAAGCGACACATCATTTAAGGCTGTCCTTGCCATCGCTGTATCGGCCTCATATATGTAATTTACATGATCTAGTATTATTGCCATTTTAATCCCTTCAAAGCAGCTACAAGTTCCCCTCGGTCCAGAATTCCCTCGGGAATATTAAGTCCTCTTTGCCTAAGCTCATGCGCAAGAAGAGTTACCTGCGGAACACCCAGCCTCAATTCCTTCAGTTTATCCACCTGTGAAAAAATCTCCCTGGGGGTACCCTGCATCTTCACATGTCCCTTATCCATAACAAAGACCTTGTCGGAATAGATAACCTCTTCCATATAATGAGTAATCAGAATGATCGTTATCCCTTCCACGTCGTTCAGGGCTCTCGCTGCGCGGATAACCTCTTTTCGTCCGTTAGGATCAAGCATGGCTGTCGGCTCATCAAAAATGATGCATTTCGGGTGCATTGCAATAACTCCCGCAATTGAAACCCTCTGTTTCTGTCCTCCGGAGAGGTGATTGGGTGAGCTTTTCCTAAATTCGTACATTCCTACGGTCTTAAGGCTTTCCTCTACTCTCTCCCATATCTCTTTTGTGGGAACCCCCATGTTTTCCGGTCCAAATCCCACATCCTCTTCAACAACCTGTCCGATTATCTGATTGTCGGGATTCTGAAAAACCATGCCCGCTTCCTGTCTGACACTCCAGAGATTACTTGCATCCGAAGTGTTCATTCCGTCAACAAAGACAGTACCCTCAGTGGGGAATAAAAGTGCATTAAAATGCTTGGCCAGTGTAGATTTTCCTGAACCGTTGTGTCCGAGAATGGATATAAATTCGCCCTTTTTGACTTCCAGATCCACTCCGTCAACAGCGGTGGTTATCCCTTCTACGTTGCCTTCCTCATCTCGTCTTATATATTCAAATGTCAGATTCTCCGTACGGAGCATAGTTTCTGAACTCATTTTGCCTCTTTTTCAGTATTATTGCGCTCTTAAAGTACATCCTCACTATTTTATTATATGCAGTTGTGAAAAACAAGCACAGCTGCGCACTTCTTCTGCCATATTTAAAAAGTGTAATATTTTTTCATAAAACTGCCGATAACTTTAGTGTAAAGGACTAAAAATATCGATTTATTATCATTAAGGGGCAGCTTGTGGTAATACAACATAACATGCAGGCATCGTATGCAAATATGATGACCGGTATCACAACTTCAGAACGAGCTAAAACAGCCGAAAAACTGGCTTCAGGATATAAGATTAATCGCGCCGCAGATAACGCAGCAAGTTTAACCATATCTGAAAAAATGCGCCGCCAGATGAGGGGACTTACACGCGCTTCCTCAAATGGCAAAGACGGCATTTCTATGGCCCAGGTTGCTGACGGTGCTTTACACGAAGTACATGAAATGCTTCAGCGATGCAACGTTCTCTCTATTCAGGCCGCTAATGGAACCCTTGCGCCCGAAGACAGAATAGCCATCAATAACGAAATCAAGCAGTTAAAAAGTGAAATAAACGCGATCACAAGTCGTACCAAATTCAACGAAACTCCCATTTTCCCTAAAAAAGGTCGTCTTCCGAGATTAACTACTCTCAATCCGCCTTCTTCTATAGCAAATGGGATGAAATATCTTGCACAGAAAATCTCTAATGAGTATTTCCCCAACGCTGTAGAACAGATACTCAACAGTTTTTCTCCTATGGGAAATACAGTAAGGACAGCGGCTGAAAACGATAAAACTCCCTATTATTCAACAATGACTATCAATACAATAGACGGTGTGGATAACGTATTGGCATCCATGTCCGCCCAAATTTCATGGCCCGGACAGAATTTCACACCAGGTTCTCTACTGCTTTCAGTGGATAAGGCCGATTTCCCTTCCCTGAATTTAGGCCAAGATAAACTCAGTTTGCTTGAATCAACGGTTGCACACGAAGTAATGCATGGTGTTATGGCTACAGTTTATCCCGAAAGAATGAATATAGGTACAGGTCCTGAAGACTTTCCGCTATGGTTTATAGAAGGAACAGCGCAGTTATCAGGTGGCGGCTATTCATCCGGTTGGAATAGTTATCTCAGTAGTTGTGCAAGTACACTTTCCAGTGCAAACGATCCCTCCAGAGACTATAATATTGCTGCATACCTCTCACAAGGCGGACAATATACAGTGGACGGAAGAGTTTATGGTCATGGTTATCTGGCAGCTGCCTATGCCGGTTACCTTGCTTCCGACACAAATGATTTCTCAAAAGCCACAATTTTAACCGGAATGAACAAAATCTTCCAGGGTTTCATCGATAACAAAACCGATAGCTTTGATACCGTTCTTACAAGCCTTATAGGTATATCCGAATCCGATTTAAAGGATTGCATCAACAACGGTAGTTACTCAAGTCCTGTATCAGGCAAAATGGGCGCAGTAGAATTTGTAAGAAGACTCTCATACGAAAGTCTTGGTGGTGTAGGATCACTTATTACTCCTTCACTTAGCACAGGCGGAACAAATATACTTGGCGAAACTGCGAAAAAGAACAAACAACCGATTGAAATCATGAATACCACTTTGGGTTATGTTCAAATGGACCTTACTACCGAGAACCAGAAAGGACGCGGATCTTCTATCGCTCTTCACCTCGGAACAGACGCTGATATGACAAACAAAGTGGAAATTGAGCTTTTTGACATGAGCACAGATGCACTTCTTATTACAGATGTAAATCTTCTGACAGAAGATAACGCAACCAATGCTATTGACAATTTTTCTAATGCAATCCTGATGGTAAGCGGTGTAAGAAGTTATTTTGGCGCTATTCAGAACCGTGTCGAGCATACTGTATATAATCTCAATAACGTTGTTGAAAATACTACCGCTGCAGAGTCACGCCTCCGCGATGCAGATATGGCTGAAGAAATGGTGAGACTTTCCACATTAAATATCCTTCAGCAGGCCGGGCAGTCTGTGCTGGCACAGGCAAATCAGACTCCTCAGGGTGTTATGGCACTTCTTCAATAAATTTGCTAAAATGACTTTATGTCAAACGAATACTTTAAACCACTAATTATAATAATTGCACTTATTATCTTATGTTCCTTACTCGCCCGTACTATGTCGGGTGGTGAAACGCTTGCAGAATACGCAAACAAGCATCCCGATCAGGCTTATGGAACATCTACAGAGATTGTATCTGATGGCAATGCAGATTAGAATCTATTAAATTGTTGTAGGAATTAGAATCATGCACTGCTAAGCGCACATAAAAAATGAGCGATACGACTAATCGTACCGCTCATTATTTTTATTATGTTAATTATACAAGCTCAAGAACAACCATCATAGCTGCATCGCCCTTACGCTGACCGATCTTAACGATTCTTGTGTAACCACCGTTACGGCTAGCATACTTAGGACCATACTCTGTGAAAAGCTTCTCAACAAGGTCGATCTGCTTTGTGTTCTTCTTTCTTCCAGCAGCTTCCTTCGGAACCTCAGTTACAGGATAGAGGGTCTTGAGGATCTGTCTTCTAGCATGCATACGTGAAGGCTTATCCTTTTTGATCTCCTTCTGAACAGTATCATAAACTGTTACCTTCTTGCCATCCTTAACTTCCTTAACGCGCTTGCCATCCTTGTCCTTGCGGGCAACCTTAGCCTCAACAGTAACTGTCTCGTAGTTGTCCATCTCCTTAGCTGCAAGAGCGATGATAGGCTCAACGATCTTCTTTACTTCCTTAGCTCTAGCCTCGGTTGTAACAATCTTACCATTGTAAAGAAGCATTGTTGCCTGGTTTCTGAGGAGTGCTCTTCTGGGCTTTGTAGCCTTTCCTAACTTTCTGTACATTGCCATAATAATTTACTTCCTTTCTCAATCGCAGAGTTCCCTCTGCTGTGGTGCATACCGGAATACGCTTTGGTTTTACTCCCGATATGTTGTGTTAATACCTAATGAGAATCCGCATCCGTACACGTCGGCTTTACCATCAGCGAATACTAACCTGTTTTATCAGTTCTGATCTTCACCTGTTCTAAGTGCAAGTCCAAGCTCATCAAGCTTAGCAAGCACTTCCTCAAGGGACTTACGTCCAAGGTTACGAACCTTCATCATATCATCGGGAGTCTTGTTTGTAAGCTCCTCAACAGTATTGATTCCGGCTCTCTTGAGGCAGTTGAAGGAACGAACACTGAGCTCAAGCTCATCGATGCTCATCTCAAGAACCTTTTCCTTCTCATCATTGTCTTTCTCTACCATAACTTCTGCAGTCTTGGCATTCTCAGACAGATCGATGAAGAGGCTAAGATGCTCACTAAGAACCTTTGCTGCAAGGCTTACAGCCTCATCGGGAGCAAGTGTTCCGTTAGTGTGAACATCAAGTGTCAGCTTATCATAGTCAGTAACCTGACCTACACGTGTATTCTCTACACTGACATTTACACGTTCAACTGGTGTATAGATAGAATCTACTGCAATAACACCGATAGGAAGATCTGCAAGCTTATTCTTATCAGAGCTTACATATCCTCTGCCCTTTGTGATGGTGAGCTCCATGTAGAGCTTAGCATCCTTACCGGACAGTGTTGCAATAACCTGCTCAGGATTTGTGATTTCGATATCCTGATCAACCTGAATATCAGCAGCTGTGACTACACCCTCGCCTGAATACTCGATGTATGCTGTCTTGGGCTCATTAGTCTCAGAATTATTGCGAATAGAAAGATTCTTGATATTCATTATGATCTCAGTTACATCTTCCTTTACTCCGGGAATAGAACTGAACTCATGCAGTACACCTTCGATTTTGACCTGACTTACTGCTGCTCCAGGCAAAGAGGAAAGCATAATTCTTCTGAGTGAATTACCAAGAGTAATTCCATAACCTCTCTCAAGAGGCTCAACAACGAATCTGCCGTACTTCTTGTCCTCTGAAATCTCAGCAACTTCAATATTTGGTCTTTCAAAATCAAACACTGACATACCCTCCTTATGGTTTTATGGTGTTTCTAAAATTAAATAATTCAGAGCCGGGTTCGAAAACGCACGCGTTTTCGAACTATGGCCACGCTGAACTATTTTAAATTACTTAGAATACAACTCGACGATCAACATCTCGTTTACAGGAACGTCGATTACATCTCTTGAAGGGAATTCTTTAACTGTACCGCTAAGGTTATCCTTGTTAACATCAAGCCACTCAGGAACGATTCTGCCTGCTGTGATCTCTGCGATATCCTTGAATCTCTGGATGCTTCTGGAAGCTTCCTTAACTTCGATAACATCGCCTGCCTTGATGAGGTAAGAAGGAATGTTAACTACCTTACCATTTACAGTGATGAACTTATGAAGAACAACCTGTCTAGCTTCTCTTCTTGTTCTTGCAAAGCCCATACGGAAAATAACATTATCAAGTCTGCGCTCAAGAAGGACCATAAGGTTCTCACCGGTCTGTCCCTTCTGACGATCAGCCTTGTCGTAGTAGTTACGGAAAGGCTTCTCAAGAACGCCATAAATGAACTTTGCCTTCTGCTTCTCACGGAGCTGAAGACCATACTCGCTCATCTTCTTGTTTGCTCTGCTGTTTGTTCTCTTGGACTTCTTGTCATATCCAAGGAATGTGGGATCCAAATCAAGTGATCTGCATCTCTTAAGTACTGGAACTCTGTTTACTGCCATTATTGGCTCCTTTCTTGTTCAGGAAAAATCCTGACTGTTGTTTACAGCACGACACTACCTGTGCCTTCATCCAACGAGTTAAATGTTAATAGTGTCTATATACTCCATCAGAGCCAGACGTAAAAACGCAGGCTCTGAGTGAATATCATATAGGATAAATTATACTCTGCGGCGCTTGGGCGGGCGGCATCCGTTATGAGGTACGGGAGTTACATCCGTAATACTGGTAACAGTAAGACCACTTGCAGCAAGAGCTCTGATAGCAGCTTCTCTTCCTGAACCCGGTCCCTTTACAAAGACATCAACAGTCTTAAGGCCATGAATAAGTGCAGCCTTTGTTGCTGTCTCTGCAGCCATCTGTGCAGCATATGGAGTAGATTTCCTTGAACCCTTAAAACCGAGACCACCGGCACTTGCCCAGCTAAGAGCATTACCTGCAGCATCTGTCAATGTAACGATTGTGTTATTGAAAGATGACTGAATGTGTGCCTGTCCGTGTTCAACGTTTTTCTTGACACGCTTCTTAGTCTTAGAAGCACTTGATTTCTGATTTGCCATTTTAAACTAACCTACTTTCTTCCTATGAATTATCTAAAGTTACTATATAATAAGAGAATTACTTCTTCTTATTAGCGATTGTTCTCTTGGGACCTTTTCTTGTTCTAGCGTTGGTCTTTGTTCTCTGACCACGAACAGGAAGTCCTCTTCTGTGACGGATACCTCTGTAGCATCCGATCTCTGAAAGACGCTTGATGTTCATAGCGATCTCTCTTCTAAGATCACCTTCTACGTCATAATCATTACCGATAATCTCAGCAATCTTCTTAACCTCATCATCTGTGAGATCACGAACACGTGTGTCGGGATTTACATTTGCAGCAGCAAGAATTTTGTTTGAGCTTGTTCTACCAATACCATAGATATATGTGAGACCAATCTCAACTCGCTTATCTCTGGGTAAGTCTACACCTGCAATACGAGCCATTTTTAATATTCCTCCATTTGAAAAAAATTGTTTGCGGAAACCTTTTGTTTCCATAATTAAATGTTACTTGTTTGATTGGGGCGATTATTCAGCCCAATCGGACAGTAGTTAATCCGATCTTTCCAATACACATTGGTATCAAAAAGTAATGTCAAAATGACTCGAATTAGCCCTGTCTCTGTTTGTGCTTAGGGTTTTCGCAAATTACACGAATAACGCCTTTTCTCTTGATAACCTTGCACTTTTCGCACATAGGCTTAACAGAAGACCTAACTTTCATTTGTAACTCCTTTCTGGTATATATGCGTATAAAAGGGCATACTGATACCCCTTTTTAAACGACCGCATTCAATCATAACATATATATAGAACTATTACAAGCATTATTTTAAACTTGCTTTTATTCGTCCCGAATTACAGGAGCTAAGCGATTACTTATCTCTCCAAATTATTCTTCCTTTTGTGAGATCATAGGGTGAAAGTTCAAGTGTTACCTTGTCTCCGGGAAGAATACGAATAAAGTTCTGTCTGAGCTTGCCACTGATATGAGCAAGTACGATATGACCGTTCTCAAGCTCAACCCTGAACATTGTGTTGGGGAGCTTCTCAACTACTTTTCCTTCAATTTCAATTACATCTGCTTTAGACATCTGATCTTAACCTCATTTCTATATCACATTTAAGTGGTTCATTTAATAATTGTCAGTATCTCGGGTTCTCCGTCAGGCGTTACCGCAATGGTATTTTCATAATGTGCCGCCAAAGAACTATCAAGAGTTACAACAGTCCATTCATCATCGAGAAATGCTATTTTTCTGCTTCCCATCGTAATCATGGGTTCAACACAGAGAGTCATTCCCGGTTTTAAGAGTATACCTCTTGTTAATTTCCTATAATTGGGAATATATGGCTCTTCGTGTAATTCTCTGCCAATTCCATGTCCTGTAAGTTCCCTTACTATTCCGTAGCCATGCGGTTTGATATATTTATCAATCGCCTTGGAAATGTCATATAAGTGATTTCCGGCTTTGGCATATTTGATGCCTTCAAAAAAGCTCTCTCTTGTGACATCAATAAGTTTCTGTGCTTCCGGGGAAATATTTCCTACGCCCCAGGTTCTGGCTGCATCTGAATGAAATCCTTCATATATCAGACCCGTATCAAAAGAAACTATATCGCCTTCTTTTAAAATAGTCTCAGCTTTAGGTATTCCGTGAACAACCTCATCATTCACGGAAATACAAACTGATGCCGGATATCCTTCATAATCCTTGCAATTCGGTATTCCACCGCGTTTGCGAATGGCTTCTTCGCCAATTGCATCCAACTCTAAAGTGGAGATTCCCGGTCTGAGCGCATTATGTAGTTCTTCATGAACCTGTGCAAGCAGCTCACCTGCTTTTCTCATGAGGTTCAATTCTTCGTCCGTTTTAATGGTGACCGGCATTACTCATTACCTCAATAATTAACCGAGAATACCTGTAATCTCATTAAAGACTTCCTGCATGTCCTTTGTTCCATCGACAGTCTTAAGAATGTTCTTCTTTGTGTAATAGTCGATGAGGGGCTGAGTCTGCTCATGATAAACGCTAAGACGGTTCTTAACTGTCTCCGGCTTGTCATCATCTCTCTGAACAAGCTCACTGCCACAAGTGTCACATATTCCTTCCTGCTTCGGAGGAATATGCTCGATGTGGTAAGTAGCACCACACTTAAGGCATGCTCTTCTTCCTGACATTCTGCGAACAATGTTCTCATCCGGAACATCTACGTTAATTGCATAGTCAACCTTGTCGCCAAGCTTTGTAAGCTCTTTGTCAAGTACATCAGCCTGAGGAATTGTTCTCGGGAAACCGTCAAGAACATAGCCGTTCTTGCAGTCATCCTGTGCTACTCTGTCAAGAAGGATCTCAACAGTAAGCTCATCCGGAACAAGCTGCCCCTGATCCATGTATTCCTTTGCTTTCTTTCCGAGTTCAGTTCCGTTCTTGATATTTGCTCTGAAAATATCACCTGTAGAAATGTGCGGAACCTGATATTTATCAGCAATCATTTTTGCCTGTGTTCCCTTACCTGCACCGGGTGCACCTAACATAATAATTTTCATACTGGAAGTCTCCTATTTTTCTTATATTTCTTAAATGCACAATAAGAGGTTAGGAAGCATACCTTTCGGTATGCTCCGAAACCTCTTAAGTTTTAATCATCTAAAAAACCTTTGTAATTACGTACCAACATCTGTGATTCAATCTGTTTCACCGTTTCAAGAATAACACTTACAACAATGATAAGGCTCGTACCACCGAAGGATACGTTAGCACCGAATACACCATTGAAGAATATCGGAAGGACACCGATAATGGTAAGTCCAACAGCTCCGATGAAAATGATGTAATTCAGAATGTTTGTTAAATAATCACTGGTAGGCTTTCCGGGACGAATTCCGGGAATAAAGCCACCCTGCTTTTTCATATTATCTGCAATCTCAAGCGGATTAAATGTAATTGATGTATAGAAATATGCAAAGAAGATAAGCAGTAAAACATATACAACAAGTCCGATTGAATACTTGAGATTTGAGGTATTGCACCAGTAGCTCTGATTCAAGTATTTAAGGATCTCGCTCCATGCACCTGTTCCCTTATAGCCAACAAGCTGGCTGATAATGATCGGGAACTGGAAGAGAGACATCGCAAAAATGATAGGCATAACGCCTGCGGTGTTAACCTTAAGAGGAATCTCTGAATGATTTCCGCCATAAGTCTTTCTCCCCTGAATCTTTTTAGCATACTGTACCGGAATCCTGCGCTCTGCGCCGTTGAGAAGAACAACGAGAACAACCATTGCTACGATTACCGCAACAATAATGATTACGGATACCACTCCTCTGGCAATGTTCTTGCCTGTTACAAACTGTGTAAACAAGCTACTGAGGTCGGAAGGCATTCTTGAGATAATGTTAATAGTAAGTACGATAGAGATACCGTTTCCTACACCATTATCTGTTATACGCTCACCGATCCACATAAGGAACGCACTGCCTGCAGTAAGTGCTGCAACAATCTCTACTACATACAGAGGAGATTTCTCGATGAGGAATCCACTTCTGTAGAAACCTATAGCCATTGCTACTGACTCAATAAGAGCAAGTGCTACAGTGATATAACGTGTGAGAGCTGCAAGCTTTTTTCTTCCATCCTCTCCATCACGTTGCCATTCCTCAAACTTAGGAATAGCAATCGTGAGAAGCTGGATAATAATAGAAGATGTGATGTAGGGTGTAATATTGAGTGCCAAAATTGACATGTTCTCAAATGATCCACCTGTGAATCGATCCATAAAACCAAAGGCATTGTTTTCCGATAATTCAGCAAACCACTGCTGGAAAACAGATACGTTCATTCCGGGTACCGGAATTGCTGAACCAAGTCTAATCACCAAAAGCATTGCAAATGTGAATAATAACTTTAATCTTATATCTTTGATTTTGAATGCGTTCTTAATTGTTGTGAACATCAAATCACCTCTGCCGTTCCCCCAAGAGCCTCGATTTTCTCCTTAGCAGATGCACTGAAGGCATTTACTTTAACCGTAAGCTTTTTGGTAAATTCACCGTTTCCAAGTATCTTAACACCATCATACTCATGCTTGATGATACCATTATCCTTAAGTGCCTGAATGTCAACAACACTGTCGTTGTCGAAGCGCTCAAGTTCGCTTACATTTATAGCTACGATCTTCTTAGAATTGATATTCTTGAATCCTCTCTTAGGAAGACGACGGAAAAGGGGCATCTGTCCACCCTCGAATCCGGGTCTCGGAGCACCTGAACGAGCCTTCTGTCCTTTGTGTCCCTTACCTGCAGTCTTGCCATTTCCTGAGCCATGACCGCGGCCTCTTCTGAAATTGTCACTCTGAACAGAACCCTCAGCAGGTCTCAAATTAGATAATTCCATGACTTTCCTCCTTTATTAGTTCAGTTCTTCGACCTTAACAAGGTGTCTGATCTGCTGGATCTGACCTCTGGTAGCAGAGTTGTCCGGCAGTTCTACACTGCTGTTAAGCTTCTTAAATCCCATTGATTTTACCGTAGCAACCTGCTTCGGAACAGCACCAATAGTGGACTTAACCAATGTGATTTTAAGCATTTTTCCACTTTCTTTATTAGCTGCCATTGTTTTCTCCTTTACTAGTTGCCTATTTATTATGCGATAACTTCTTCTACAGACTTACCGCGCTTCTTAGCAACTTCTTCCGGTGTCTTGAGATTTGCAAGACCATTGATGGTTGCATAAACTACGTTCTGCTTGTTGTTGGAACCAAGTGACTTTGTACGAATGTTCTTGATTCCTGCAAGCTCACATACAGAACGAGCAGGACCACCTGCGATGATACCGGTACCTTCAGGAGATCTCTTAAGCAGAACCTCTGCAGAACCGAACTTACCAACGAAATCATGTGTGATACTGTTGTTCTCATCAAGCGGAACTGTGATGAGGTTCTTGGTAGCATCCTCCTTACCCTTACGGATAGCATCCGGAATTTCAGTAGACTTTCCAAGACCTACACCTACATGACCGTTTCCGTCACCAACTACAACGAGTGCGGTGAACTTCATGTTACGTCCACCCTTTACAACCTTAGTAACTCGCTTGATGGTAACGACTTTATCTGTTAATTCAAGCTGACTTGCATCAACGATTGTACGCTTCATTATCTTTCTCCCTTCCTTAGAATTCTAAGCCTGCTTTTCTGGCTGCCTCAGCCAGTGCTGCTACCTTACCATGGTAGATGTAACCGCCTCTGTCGAAAACAACAGCCTTGATACCCTTTTCCATTGCTCTCTTAGCAACAACATCACCAACGTATGCAGCGGCCTCAACATTATCTGTAACCTTAAGAGCTGACTTAATGTCCTTCTCAAGTGTGGAAGCAGAAACGAGTGTCTTACCGGCAACATCATCGATAACCTGAGCATACATATGATTATTACTTCTGAAAACTGCAAGACGCGGTCTTTCAGCAGTGCCGCTGAAACGATTGCGAATTCTCAGATGCTTCTTTTCGCGACTTTTCTGTCTGGACTCTTTACTAACCATTTTTTACTCTCCTTATCTCTTACTTCTTACCGGTCTTACCAACCTTGCGGCGGATAACCTCATCAGCGTACTTGATACCCTTGCCCTTATACGGCTCAGGAGCTCTCTTCTCTCTGATGATAGCTGCATGCTGGCCAACCTTTTCTTTATCTATGCCCTTGACGATGATAGCATTACCATCAACAACTGTCTCGATTCCTTCAGGATCATCGAGTTCTACAGGATGTGAATAGCCAAGGGTTAAGGTGAGTTTCTTACCGCTCTTAGCTGCTCTGTAACCTACACCATTAACTTCAAGTTTCTTCTCATAGCCATCTGTAACACCAACAACCATGTTATTCAGAAGACTTCTTGAAAGTCCGTGAAGCGCTCTGGTCTTCTTCTGATCATCAGGTCTCTTAACTTCGATCTGACCATCTTTCTGCTCAAACTGCATCTCTGCAGGGAAAACTCTCTCAAGAGTGCCCTTAGGACCCTTAACAGTCACCTTATTATTTTCTGCAACTTCTACTGTAACTCCAGCAGGAATTGCGATTGGCATTTTTCCAATTCGTGACATGCCCGTACCTCCAATTTACCATACAAATGCAAGAACTTCGCCACCAACCTGGAGCTCTCTTGCTTTCTTATCAGTTACAACACCCTGGTTAGTTGAGATGATAGCGATACCGAGACCACCAAGTACTCTCGGAAGCTCCTCTCTACCTGCGTATACACGCAGACCGGGCTTGGAAATTCTCTTCAATCCGGTGATAACCTTATCATTTCTGTCAGCACCGTATTTAAGTGTGATGTGAAGATTCTTGAAACCGTTCTCTTCAACAACGTCAAGTTTCTTGATATAACCTTCGTCAAGAAGAATGTTTGCAATAGCAAGCTTCATCTTTGAAGAAGGAACGTCAACTGTGTCATGCTTTGCAGTATTAGCATTACGAATTCTTGTAAGCATATCTGCAATAGGATCATTC
This sequence comes from Butyrivibrio sp. AD3002, assembly GCF_000420905.1. Taxonomy (NCBI): domain Bacteria; kingdom Bacillati; phylum Bacillota; class Clostridia; order Lachnospirales; family Lachnospiraceae; genus Butyrivibrio; species Butyrivibrio sp. AD3002. The sequence goes on from NZ_ATVV01000009.1 coordinate 47,418, forward strand.
ATTGCCATTTTGAAAAAGCCTCCTTAATTTTCTATTATTGCTCCGCCTTACTGTGCCCGTCTGCGCAGAGACACGAAGCCGCAATGGTTTAAATAATTACCAACTAGCCTTACGTACACCCGGGATCTCGCCCTTGTAAGCTAACTCACGGAAACAAATTCTGCAGATTCCGTATTTTCTGAGATAAGCATGAGGACGACCGCAAATTCTGCAACGGTTATATGCACGTGTTGAAAACTTGGGTTTCATCTGCTGCTTTACCTTCATGGATAATTTAGCCATGTGTTCGATTCCTCCTTAATTACTTAGCGAAAGGCATGTTGAAGAGTGTTAAAAGCTCACGAGCCTCTTCATCAGTCTTGGCAGTTGTTGTGAAGATGATGTCCATACCTCTTGTCTTATCAACCTTATCGTACTCGATTTCAGGGAAAATAAGCTGCTCCTTGATACCAAGAGCATAGTTTCCTCTGCCATCGAAAGCGTTCGGGTTAACACCACGGAAGTCACGGACACGAGGAAGTGCAAGGTTTACAAGGCGATCCATGAACTCGTACATCTTCTCACCACGAAGAGTTACTTTACATCCGATCGGCATACCTTCTCTTATCTTGAAGTTAGCGATGGACTTCTTAGCCTTTGTATAAACAGGCTTCTGACCGGAGATGATCTGCATATCGTTTGCAGCGTTCTCAAGAACCTTAGCGTTCTCCTTAGCTTCACCTACAGCCATATTGATTACGATCTTATCGAGCTTCGGAACTTCCATGACGTTCTTATAACCGAACTTCTTTGTCATAGCGCTCACGATCTCGTCTTTATATAAATCTTTATATCTACTCAAAGCTCCTTACCTCCTTTCCTATCAGTCAATGACATCACCGGTTGACTTTGCGATGCGGACTTTCTTACCATCCTCAACCTTGAAACCAACACGTGTTGCCTTTCCCTTATGAACATACATAACATTGGAGATGTCCATGGGAGCTTCCTGCTGAACGATACCACCGTTGGGGTTAGATGCAGAGGGCTTTGTGTGCTTTGTTACCATGTTAGCGCCCTCAACTACTACCTTGCCGTTCTTTGTGTCAACGGAGAGTACCTTGCCTTCTTTATCTTTGCTCTTACCGGCGATAACCTTAACAGTGTCGCCCTTCTTAATCTTACTTGTAGACATTCGGTGCCTCCTTATAATACTTCCGGAGCGAGAGACAGAATCTTCATGTACTTCTTGTCACGAAGCTCTCTTGCAACGGGTCCAAAAATACGAGTTCCTCTCGGGTTACCTTCATCGTTGATGATTACTGCAGCGTTCTCATCAAAACGGATGTAAGAACCATCCTTACGGCGAGTCTCTTTAACAGTACGTACTACAACTGCCTTAACAACATCACCCTTCTTTACAACGCCGCCTGGTGTTGCTTCTTTAACCGAAGCAACAACTACATCGCCGATTCTCGCATATCTTCTTGTAGAACCGCCCATAACACGGATTGTAAGAAGCTCTTTCGCACCTGTGTTATCAGCAACTCTAAGTCTGCTTTCCTGCTGAATCATGTTATTTCTCCTTTATAATCAACTATCAGCTAATTACTTAGCACGCTCAATAATCTGAACCAGTCTCCATCTCTTATCTTTAGAGATCGGTCTTGTTTCCATAACCTTGACTGTATCACCTATATGGCACTCATTGTTCTCATCATGAGCCTTCAGCTTATAGGTTCTTTTTACGATCTTCTTGTAAAGAGGATGCTTTACATGATCTTCGATGGAAACAACGATGGTCTTATCCATCTTATCGCTTGTTACTTTACCAACACGCGTTTTTCTTAAATTTCTTTCCACGATATACTCCTTTCAGGATTCCAATTACTGTGCTGCCTTCTGTGTGATGACAGTCTGTATTCTCGCAATATTCTTTCTAACCTCTTTGATTCTTGCTGTGTTATCCAGCTGGTTAGTTGCGTTCTGGAATCTCAGATTAAAAAGTTCCTTTTTAGCTGATACAAGCTCCTGGCTGAGTTCCTCAGCAGACTTAGCTTTCAGCTCTTCTACATACTTATTAGTTTTCATTGGATGCACCGCCTTCCAAATCAGCCTTTGAAACGATCTTGCACTTGCAAGGAAGTTTGTGTGTTGCAAGACGAAGTGCTTCTCTTGCAACTTCTTCATCGACTCCGCCGATTTCAAACATTACACGTCCAGGCTTAACAACTGCTACCCAGTAATCTACAGAACCCTTACCGGAACCCATACGAGTTTCAGCAGGCTTTGCTGTAACAGGCTTGTCAGGGAAAATCTTGATCCAAACCTGACCACCACGCTTGATGAAACGAGTCATAGCGACACGGGCTGCCTCGATCTGATTTGAACGAATCCAGCAGGGCTCAAGCGCTACTATTCCATACTCACCGTATGCGATTGTGTTGCCGCGTGTAGCCTTACCAGCCATAGAACCGCGGAACTGCTTACGATGCTTTACTCTCTTCGGCATTAACATTATTTATCGCTCCCTTCCTTATCTGAATTCTCGGATGCTTTAGTAGGAAGTACTTCACCCTTATAGATCCATACCTTAACACCAACCTTACCATAGGTTGTATCTGCCTCAGCAAATCCATAATCAATATCTGCTCTAAGTGTCTGAAGCGGGATTGTGCCCTCGCTGTAGAACTCGCTACGTGCGATATCAGCACCACCAAGACGTCCGCTGCAGCATGCCTTGATACCCTGTGCGTCTGTCTTCATTGTTCTGCTCATGCAGGACTTCATAGCACGACGGAAGGATACACGGTTCTCAAGCTGCTGTGCAATGTTCTCTGCAACGAGCTGAGCGTCCTTATCGGGCTTCTTGATCTCTTTAATATCAACAAGAACCTTCTTGTCTGTGAGCTTTGAAAGCTCTTTCTTAGTAACTTCAATCTCAGCACCACCCTTACCGATTACGAAACCGGGCTTAGCTGTATAAACGATAACCTTGACGCGGTCAGATGCTCTCTCGATCTCGATCTTGGAGATACCTGCAGCGTAAAGCTTCTTCTTCAGAAACTTTCTGATCTTGTAATCTTCAACAAGGTTGTCTGCAAACTCATTGTTCTCTGCATACCATTTGGAATCCCAATCTGCAATGATGCCGACTCTAAGGCCATGAGGATTAACTTTCTGTCCCATTGAACTTACTTTCTCCTTTCTTATCTCTCATCCAGAATTACAGTCAAATGGCTTAATCTCTTCTGAATTCTGTAAGCTCTACCCTGAGCTCTAGGCTGAATTCTCTTCATAATCGGGCCATTGCTTGCATTGCACTCTGCAATGTACAGATTAGCTCTGTTCATGCCGTTGTTGTTCTCAGCATTTGCGATTGCAGAATTAAGTAACTTATAAATAACGCTGGAAGCGTATCTCGGATTGTACTCCAGGATAGCAAGTGCTGTCTCAACGTCCTTACCCCTGATGGCATCCATTACGAAGCATGCCTTCTGAACAGGGATTCTTGCGTAAGATAATTTTGCTGAAGGTCTTGTATCCTTCTGAGCATTTCTCTCTCTTTTAACTTGAGATCTATGTGCTGTTGCCATAGATTTAACCTCCTTTCAATGTTGAACCAAGTCACACAGACTTAGCGAACTCCGCCCTTCTTCTCGGCGCCTGCATGACCTCTGTAGGTTCTTGTAGGAACGAACTCACCAAGCTTGTGACCAACCATATCTTCCGTTACATATACCGGAATATGCTTTCTTCCGTCATGAACAGCGATTGTGTGTCCAACGAAGGAAGGAAAAATCGTGGAACGACGGGACCATGTCTTAACGATTTGCTTCTGATTCTCTGCATTCATTGCATCGATCTTCTTAAGAAGACTAGCATCTGCGAAAGGTCCCTTTTTAAGTGATCTAGACATTGTCATTCTCCTTTTCTATCAATCAGGCATCAATTACTTGATTGCCTTACCATCTCTTCTTCTAATGATCATCTTGTTAGAAGCCTTTTTCTTCTTACGTGTCTTGTAACCAAGAGCAGGCTTACCCCAAGGTGTGCTGGGACCGGAACGACCGATAGGTGCTCTACCCTCACCACCACCATGCGGGTGATCATTCGGGTTCATAACTGATCCGCGAACTGTAGGACGGATACCCATGTGACGCTTACGACCAGCTTTACCGATGTTGATAAGGTTATGATCAATGTTACCTACTGTACCAATTGTTGCACGGCACTCGATCGGAACAAGTCTCATCTCGCCTGAAGGAAGACGAAGAGTTGCATACTTACCTTCCTTAGCCATAAGCTGAGCTGAGTTACCTGCTGAACGAACAAGCTGACCGCCTCTTCCGGGATAAAGCTCAATGTTGTGTACGCTTTCACCGACAGGAATGTTTGCAAGAGGGAGGCAGTTACCGATACGAACCTCGGCTGCAGGACCATTCATGATTGTCATGCCATCCTTAAGTCCCTGAGGAGCAAGGATGTAAGCCTTTGTGCCATCCTCATACTCAAGCAGTGCGATGTTTGCAGTTCTGTTAGGATCGTACTCGATACCGATAACCTTTGCTGTGCACTCATCCTTGTAACGCTTGAAGTCGATGATTCTGTACTTTCTTCTTCCACCGCCACCGCGATGTCTTACAGTGATTTTACCCTGGTTATTACGTCCAGCCTTAGAATTCTTAGAAACAAGGAGGCTCTTCTCAGGTGTCTTCTTTGTGATCTCTGAGAAATCAGAACCTGTCATGTTTCTTCTGGACGGTGTATATGGGCCGTATTTCTTAATTCCCATGATTCTTCTCCTTTTTGATATCACGCACGGTTTAAAACCCGGATCCGGACTTTGCTTTGATCCTGTGCGTATAGTTAATTAGTTATTATCAAAGTCCCTGGAAAATCTCGATGTCCTTGCTGTCTGCAGTAAGCTGTACGATTGCCTTCTTGATCTTAGCAGTTCTGCCGTAAGTCATTCCGCGTCTCTTAAGCTTGCCGTTTGCGTTAAGTGTGTTTACCTTAGAAACCTTAGCGCCGTCGAACATCTTCTCAACTGCTTCCTTTATCTGAGTCTTGTTAGCTTCAGGATGAACGAAGAAAGTGTATTTCTTTTCGCCCATGGCATTCATGCTCTTCTCTGTAAGTACAGGCTCAAGGATTACGTCATAGTACTGTAATGCTGCCATTATGCATACACCTCCTCAATCTTAGCAACTGCGTCCTTTGTAAGAACGAGTGTCTGAGCGTTTACGATATCATATACATTGATTGTGTTTGTAAGCGCTGTCTTAACTTCAGGAAGATTGCTTGCTGACTTAACAACCTTAGTATCGTTGTCTGCAAGAACAACAAGTGCCTTACGTGTAGCCTTGAGGTTGTTCATAACCTCTGCAAGCTTCTTTGTCTTGAATTCATCCATCTTAAGCTCGTCAAGAACGATAAGCTTACCTGTCTGAACCTTATCTGTGAGTGCAGACTTAAGAGCCGCTCTCTTCTCTTTCTGGTTCATCTTGAAAGAGTAATCTCTCGGAACGGGAGCGAATACTACACCGCCGCCTGTCCACTGAGGAGATCTTGTTGAACCCTGTCTTGCATGACCGGTTCCCTTCTGTCTCCAAGGCTTACGACCACCTCCGCTAACTTCGGAACGTGTCTTTGCCTTCTGTGTACCCTGACGATTGTTAGCAAGCTGCTGAACTACTGCCAGATGTACGAGATGTTCATTTACTTCAACTCCGAAAATGGCATCGTTAAGATCGATGTTGCCAACTTCTTTGCCTTCGATATTATAAACAGATACGTTAGCCATCTGTATGTCCTCCTTTCGTATTCTGGAAATTATGCCTCAACCTTTGTGGTTTCCTTGATTGTTACAAGTCCCTTCTTAGGTCCGGGTATTGCGCCCTTTACAAGGATCAGATTCTTGTCTGCATCTACACGAACAACCTCAAGATTCTGAACTGTTACCTTTACGCTTCCCATGTGACCAGGCATTCCTTTTCCTTTGAATACACGGCTCGGATCAGAACTGGATCCGTTAGAACCCTGATGACGGTGGAACTTAGAACCATGAGCCATGGGTCCTCTGTGCTGACCATTCTTCTTGATGGCGCCCTGGAATCCCTTACCCTTGGATGTTGCTGTAGCATCGATCTTATCACCAGCGGCGAAGATGTCTGCCTTGATCTCGCTTCCAAGCTCATACTCAGCTGCGTTCTCAAACTTGAACTCGCGAACGAATCTCTTGCATGATACGCCAGCCTTCTTGAAGTGACCCTGCTGAGCCTTGTTTACACCATGTGCATGTACGATTGTCTTCTTGCCGTTCTTGTCTCTGTTGATGATCTTTTCTTTCTTATCAACATAGCCGACCTGAACTGCACTGTAACCATCGTTCTCAACGGTCTTGATCTGTGTTACTACACAGGGGCCTGCCTGTAAAACAGTTACAGGTACAAGTGAACCGTCTTCGTTGAAGATCTGAGTCATACCGATCTTCGTAGCTAAGATAGCCTTCTTCATTGTATTTACCTCCTTATTACATCTACAGCGGATGCTTAAATCGTTCGCAATGTCGTCTCAATTGCCCTTGGGCAACTCTCCAGTTTTACGGCATCATGCGTCTCGCATCATACTAGTAGAGGTTTAACATTAGTTGCCGATGAATTATTTCATCTTGATGTTGATGTTTACACCTGCGGGCATCTCTAATCTCTGAAGAGCCTCAACTGTCTTAGGTGTAGGTGTGATGATGTCGATCAGTCTCTTGTGTGTTCTCTGCTCGAACTGCTCTCTGGAATCCTTGTACTTATGTACAGCACGGAGGATTGTAACTACTTCCTTCTTAGTAGGAAGCGGTACAGGTCCGCTAACCTGAGATCCGTTCTTCTTTACTGTTTCGATGATCTTCTTTGCAGATGCATCTACGAGCTGATGATCATACGCCTTAAGTGTAATTCTCATTACCTGATTTGCCATAAAAAAAGTCGCCTCCTTTTCGCACTTTAATTAGATAAGTACGACAAGCGGTGACTGTACACTCTCCCGTGTGTGTCATGGACTCAAACCATTCTCATCCTGTTCTCACACGTCGTTTCTGCTAGCATAGCTTCGCAGACAAATTGTTTGTACAGTGACTTGTCGTCAGATTGTCTGACCTTGCGGTCTCTTGACATTCGCTCCACGGAAAACCTGTCTCACTGGATAAGACAGCAACCTCACGCTTCACAGCTATCATGTCACAGCATGGATAACTATATCCCATTTTTTCATTTCATGCAAGCGTTATTTTCAAAATTAATCACTTTTTAATAAAAATAGGCAATTTTAGCTACTTTGACTTGATGTTTTTTAATCTATTTTATGCATAGCCTAGTTTTTTATGCATTTTGGGATAAAATCTTTACTTGTTTCTTCTATAATATAAGTGTAATGATAAACAATAGCAAGGAGTACTTCTATGTGGATTGCAGATAATTGGAAAGATTACGAAGTTATCGATACCTCCGGCGGCGAGAAGCTTGAGCGCTGGGGTGATTATATGCTGGTTCGTCCGGATCCGCAGGTAATCTGGAACACCAAGAAAAAGCACATGGGCTGGAAAAAGTGGAATGCCCGTTATCAACGAAGCAATAAGGGCGGCGGTGAATGGGATTTCCGTTCACTCCCTGAAGAATGGACTATTAATTATAAGGAACTTACTTTTCATTTAAAGCCCTTCAGCTTTAAGCACACAGGTCTTTTCCCGGAGCAGGCTGCCAATTGGGACTGGTTTTCAGACCTTATAAAAAATGCTGACCGCGACATTAAGGTTCTCAACCTCTTCGCGTACACCGGCGGTGCTACTGTATCCGCTGCAAAGGCAGGCGCTGCCGTAACCCACGTTGATGCCGCCAAGGGCATGGTTCAGTGGGCAAAGGAAAACGCTGCAGCTTCAGGCCTTGCGGACGCTCCGATCAGATGGCTCGTCGATGATTGCGGCAAATTCGTTGACAGAGAGATAAGGCGCGGCAATCACTATGACGGAATCATAATGGATCCGCCTTCTTATGGAAGAGGCCCTAAGGGCGAGATATGGAAAATTGAGGACTGCGTATATGACCTTATACTTAGAAGCGTTCAGCTCCTTTCAGACAAACCGCTTTTCTTCCTTATAAATTCATATACCACAGGACTTCAGCCGGCAGTTCTTTCCTATATGATACATACAGCAATCGACCCTATCCACGAAGGAACCGTAGAGGCAGATGAAGTCGGACTTCCTGTTTCCTCAAACGGACTGGTTCTTCCCTGCGGCGCCAGCGGCAGATGGACAGCCAAATAATAGACTCAGACTTTTTTCAGAATAATAATTATTGGAATGAAAATGCCATCCCATTGACCTTCATCATGGGATGGCATATTTGTTTCTTCTATATATAAAGAACGTTTTTATAAAAAGCATCATTCCGCTTTCTTCTTGCCTCGTTTACGTGCTGCATTCTGCTCAGCCTGAATCTCACGTCTTATGATCTCCATGGTCTCGCAGTCGGCTCTCTCCTCCTCTTCGGTAGGAGTCATACCATAGGGCTTACCGTCACCGGCATCAATTCTCTCACGTATCTGCTGCATTCTTCTGTCAAGCTGATTGATCAGATCCGCACTAAACTTAAGATCCTCAGAGATAAGTTCCGCATTCTCGATATCTTTCTTATACTTCATCTTGTGTTCAAGACTCGCCCAGAAATCCATCGCGATGGTTCTGAACTGCACTTCAACCTTCATGAACTCTTTGTTTTCAGTAAGGAAAATCGGAGTCTCTATAATAAGATGAAGACTGCGGTAGCCACTGTCCTTTGGAGTCGCGATATAATCCTTCTCTACAAGGACATGTACATCGTCCTGTTTTTTCAGACAATCAGCGACCATATAAATATCATCAACAAAAGAACAGATAGCGCGGCATCCGGCGATATCCGAAATATTACTCTCGATATTTTCAATCGAAAACGGGATTCCCTTGCGATTTAACTTCTCGTAGATGCTAACGGGAGTTTTGATCCTGCTCTTAATATTCTCAAAAGGATTGCGATTATTTTTAAGTGATAGTTCCTTATTAAGTATCTCTAACTTGGTTCTGACTTCGGATAATGCGCAATCATACTTCATCATCATCATCTGGAATTCCTGCACCTGCCCTCTCATGATAAGCAGCTGCTCGATTTCCTTCTGTGATACATTGCTAACGTTTAACAGTGACTTCTGCTCATTGGTCATCAGCGTCCTGTCGAGCTGAGTCAAGTCAAGATTTCCAATAGCCATGGGCATTCCTCCAAATAACTAATATGCCCCCTCCATTACAATTATATCACTATCATTTATTTAATTATGAACTAAATATAAAGCTTTTATAATGTTATGGATAAAACATCACATAATTCTAAAAAATCTGAAAAAAACTTTCCAAATTACTCTTCGTCATTCTCTGCAGCCATATCTGCATAAGAAATGATGCGATAGTTGAGTGTGGCTCTGGGCCCTGCCAGAACCTTAAGTCTGTCCTGAAGACGTCTGTGTACCAGCATGCACTCCTCAACGCCGGTTCCTGTAAGAAGCACAAGATACTGCGTTCTGGAATATCTGCAGAAAGCATCACCATGTCTCAAAGTCTCGTTAATAGCCACTCTGAGGGACTCCATACGTCTCTCGGCCTTTTCCTCCTGTCTGATCTCCTTACCCTCATAATCGGCGATTGTGAGAAGAAGAAGGAAAACAGTAAGACCGTGTCTCTCCATATTCCTGCTGAGAATCTGATAAGAAGCTCTCATCTCAGGATACAGGCACTCGTAAGGACCGCCCTCTTCCTCAAGCACAAGACCGCTCTTAAGCCCGTTCTCACTGGAATCCTGGCTAGTTGCATGGTCTTCGGAGAAAGCGGCATCCTGAAGCTCCTGATAGCAGCGCTGCATGTTATCTGTAGGCGCTATTCCAAGCTCCTCAGCATAATATCTGATCATCTCCTCATAGAGAGAATATGCCCTCTTATAATCCTTCATAAGCCTGTAGGCATCGATCTCACCAACCTGCCACTCGCAGTCGGGATCGATTGCTGACGCATTATGAAAAATCTTAGCCATAGCTTCGTAGTTCCCGGTAGCTCTGTAATAGCCCGCAAGGAAATCTACGCACTCCTCATAGAGAGTCCTTAAATCCTCACTCTTTTTGGATATCCAGTAAAGCTCGTTAAGCTCGGGCAAAAAGTTACCCTTATAAATATCGAAGGCCTTCTGGTAGCTCTTCGCCTTATCCTCGTCCTTCTCGGAATTTCTGGCATTGTTTATAAAAGCTGTAAACTCAACGTTATCAGCTGCAGCCTCAACGCTTGGATCAGCCTTATAAAGACCGTCTGAGAATACAAACACATTACCGCCCGGAATTCCGGCCTTCTCAGCAACCTTCCTGAACTGATAAATCAGGTTGTTCATACTGTTGTTGAGATTACTCTTCACATTAAGATCTTCCGAGTAGATATCATCCTGAAGATCTTCCTTCTTAACCCCTTCGCTTCCGGCAGAAAAAACTCTTGCCACAAGCTGAATATACTTAGATGCGCGGTTTCTGCCGAGAGTAATCTCCTTACCATTACACTCAATACCAAACGCACCTAATGTTTTGATGTATAACTTTGTTTTTTTCATAACTTTTTTCGCTTCTCTCCATACCCATTAAAATATGTTCTATTGTATCATAAAATCACAAATTATTGCGAAAATATTACCACACAAAACTCAGAATATGATTGGTTATCACAAAACCTCACTTATTCTGTCTTCCATTCGCTTCATCTCCTGGAATTCTCCCATATCAAGGAAAGACATCTCGCTTATAGGATACATGCCCACTCTGCCGCCGCTTTTCATAAGGTCATCGGCCAGATCCGTCATGTGGTACATAACATCCGGAGGTATCATATTAAAGCATGCAGGATTCACGACATACATACCCGTATTAACAAAATAGGAAAGATGCGGCTTCTCCCTGATAGCCGTCACGAGACCTTCCTTCTCAGCATCCAGAACCCCATATGGAATAGGAAAGTTTTTAAGTGAAGAGACAATCGTTATTCCATTCTCGGATGCAATGTGGTGCCTTATTATACTGTCATAATCGGCATCGATAAGTATATCGCAGTTCGTCACAATCACAGGTCTTTCGAATTTTTCCTGAATAAGTCTGATGCTGCCGGCTGTGCCAAGAGGCTTATCCTCTTCCACATACACAATCTCATAAGGGACCTTCTGCTCTGCGAAATAGGACTTTATCATCTCCTTTTTATAATTCACAGTCAGATAGAACTTTCTCGCCCCATATTCGTGGAACCTGTTCATGATTCTCTCAAGAATAGGAATATCGCCCACAGGGATCAGCGGCTTGGGTAAAATCTTGGTGTAGGGATAAAGCCTTGTGCCTTTACCACCCGCCATGATAATTATCGGTGTGTCGGAAAGCGCAAGATCTGCCGCCTCAATATAATCAGCCTTGCTCTTATCGCGGAAAATGATATTAACAATTTTATTTTCCTTATCAAGGATCGGAATAGACGTAATATGTGCGCTGTTCATCAGGAAGTTGCACTTGTCCGCCTCATTCTCATACAGAAATCTCGGCGTTTTAAACGCCGCCATCATGACATTGTCATTAACATTTCCCGACTTCAGTATCCATCTTCTGATATCGCCGTCAGAGATACTTCCTATAAGAACACCGTCATCTTCCACTATGTACAGAATACTTCTGGTATTAACATCAATTTTCTGCATAGCCTGAAGTATGGTTATATCCTTTGTTGAGATGAACTTTTCAAGAGTAATGCTGCTTTCTTCCGACATACGTACCCCCTCATGGCTGTTGTCAGTCCGTTTATAAACCTCTATTCATCAGCAATTCCGCATATAAAAAATCTTCTTCATTATCTATATCAACACTGGAACGTGTAGACATCACATAAGCATAGCTTCCGTCTCTGTAGAAAAAATTGTCCTTGGCAAAAGCTACTATATCCGCAATATAAATCGAACCATTCAACCGATATGACTTCTGCATTTTCTGCCTCTGATTAGCACCTTTTCTCTCTATAAAGCCATCCATACTCAAATCCTCAGGCAGCGTCCCGCACCAGGAGATCGGATGCTCCGTCTCACACACTGAGACAACAAACTTCGCTTTTTTTTCTGTGAAAAGATCGTAAGCTCCTCGAATCTCCTCAGAAGTCCGAAGCGGAGAAGTTGGCTGAAGGAGGCAGAACGTATCGAAGTTTTTGCCACTCTCCGCATACTTCTCAATCACTTCTGTAGCCGCATCCCAGGAACTGGCTGAATCCGACGCTGTCCTCTCACTTCTTAAAAACGGAACCTCTGCGCCAAGCCCTCTTGCGATCTCTGCATACTTCTCGGAATCTGTCGATACCATAACAGCATCAAATACTCCCGAACCCAGAGCAGCATCAATCGTATAGCCCATAAGAGGCTTTCCGTTCATCGGCTTTATATTCTTATCCACAAGCCCCTTCGAGCCACTCCTCGCGGGGATTATAGCGAGATTCTTCATAGTGTATGCCTCATCCGCTTCATATTCATGTTTCAAACTCAACATCATAAAAGCTTTTCTTCAAATCCAGTCTGTCTTCCAAGATAAACTTCTCGATAATCTCTGCCATCATTTTCGATGTACCTTCTTTTTCGTATGGATTACCGGTATATTTTATCGACTCTCTGAAAGAAGCATCCAACGCCTTATCGATTGCCGCCACAATACTCTTTTGGTCCGTACCACAGTTTATAACCGACTCTGCCGCCACTCTTCCCTTCTGCCTGTCACCGATATTTATCGTAGGCACATGGAAAGACGGAACTTCAATTATTCCGCTTGATGAATTACCGATTACAAAAAGCGCACCTTTAACCGCACTTAAATATCTGCGCATTCCCAGCGAATCTACAAGATAGAAGTTATCATGCTCAGCAGCATATTTCGCAAGGATCTCGTTTACCTTCCTGCCTCCGGCATCTGCTCCCGCTTTTGTAAAAAGATAAGTGATATCCGAATACTGCCGGGCAGCTGCCAGTAGCTCATTTGTCTGCTGCTCCGCACTATCATCTTCAAGAGTCACCGGATGGAAAGTTCCGACAGCATATCTATCACCAAGTATTACTGCTCCCTTTTGCGACCTTTCAGCCACATTCAATCTGGCACTATTAATACTCTTCTCAAGCTCATCTCGCGCCATGATATCCACTTTGCATGCATTCTCAACACCAAGAGCGCCGACATTGAATACTCTTGAGGGATTCTCTCCCAGCTGAATAACTCTTTTTCTGTACTCCTCCGTTGATGTGAAATGCAGCTGGCTCATCTTCGTAATACTGTGTCTCACCGCCTCATCCACAGCACCCTGCGTGGTTTCGCCGCCGTGAATATGAATAATCGGAATCCTCGCATTCATAGCAGCACTGCAAACAGACAGCATCTCATATCTGTCTCCGAGAACCACTATCGCATCAGATCTTTTTCTATCAAAATACTCTCCAAAGAGCGTTACCGTCTGCCCCATTATCCTTGAAATATCTGCAGGGCTGTCGCCTTTTACTCCTTGAAAAATATCAATTTTTTCATCTATCTCAAAACCAAGTTCAGAGGAATCCTTCTCGATTTCCTTGACTGTCTCACCGAATTCCTTAAGCAGATGTGCGCCGGTAGCCACAACCTTAGGGCACACCTTTCCATCATCAAGAAGCCTTTTTATCAAAGGACGAAGAAGACCATATTCAGCTCTTGTGGAGGTAATGATTGTTATGGTTTTCATAGTTCGATTAGCTCATCCTCTTTAAAATCCCGCTTCGCCTTTTGCCCTATGACTTCATTCCATCTCATGGGTGAGATGCCGCTACCGGGCCTCTTGGTGGTAAGATTATCTTCTGAAAAAATATCACCGGCCTTTATTTCTTTTGCGGCAATTATGCTCTTTCTTGCCACTAATCTATTCTTAAGCTCCGCCTCGGTTGGCTGCTTATTTCCATCGCCAAGAGCCATCTCTATATTCCTGACAGAAAGGACCATCTGCCTTAGTTCATCAGGTTCGAGCGACGCCTTATGATCCGGACCTTCCATATTCCTATCCAGCGTAAAGTGCTTCTCCAGAACCGTTGCGCCAAGTGCTGCTGCCGCTATCGGAACCTCTATTCCCTGTGTATGATCCGAATATCCGACATCACATCCAAACTTCTCCTTTAGCGCAAGCATCGCTTTCAGATTCACATCCTTCATCGGTGTTGGGTAATTTGTTGTACAGTGAAGTATGGTCAGTTTCCCTGTTCCATTTTCCTCAAGCACCTTCACTGCATCCGCAACCTCATCCATGGTGCACATTCCGGTCGAGAGAATCATATCCTTGTTAGTCTTAGCTATCTCTACAAGGTATGGATAATTGGTTATCTCTCCGGATGGAATCTTCCATATATCAAGGAGCGGATCAAGAAACCTTATACTCTCTATATCGAATGGCGTAGACAGAAACTTTATTCCTACCTCCTTGCAGTAGTTCGCAAGTGTAATAAAGTCATCGAAAGGAAGAAGGAGTTTTGAAAGCATATCCTTCTGAGATTCTTCCTTACCGATATTATTCTTTTGATACTCGGCCATAGGCGCACTTTTGGACACCAGACTTGATAGCTTCGCAGTTTGAAATTTAACTATATCCGCGCCGCATTCCTTAGCGGTATCCACAAGCTTTTTTGCCAGTTCCAAAGAACCGTTATGATTTACACCCGCCTCAGCAATGATTAATACTTTATCCGCCAATGCTTATCCCTCACAAGATATGATTACAGACTAGTTCCATCTTCTAAGTATTCTGGCCGGAGCTCCAACCGCCGTACAGGATGCTCCGATATTTTTGATAACCACCGATCCTGCACCGATAATCGCATCATTTCCAACTTCCACACATTGGAGAATCGTTGCACCTGCTCCGATCAGTGAATTGGCACCAACTTTGCTCTCGCCGCACACCTTGGTTCCAACCGCCACATGCGCAAAATCACCGATTTTGCAATCATGCTCAACTATAGCCCCCGTGTTAATTATTGCGTTATCTCCAACGGAGGCTCCTGCGTTTATCACTGCAGTTTTCCCAATAAATATCCCACTTCCAAGCTTGGCATCAGCAGCCACAACTGCAGAGGGATCAATTATATTGGGAAAAGAAAACCCCATATCCTTCGCCATGAAAAACAATTTACTTCTAAGGCCGCTCGGTTTAACAAATCCCACAGTTATAAATGCATTCTTAACGCCTCCAGCCAAAAGTTCGGGCAGCTTATCGTCTCCGCCCACAACCTCACAGCCAAGAATCGTATCCCCGGGCTTTAGATTGACATCTGTTACGTAAATTTTCTCGAACTTCCTGGACCTGAGCGCTGCATCAATCACCGACTTGCAATGCCCGCCGCCACCGATCATAACTATGCTTTCCATGTGGATTCCTCCGAGAGACTGGTGCTAACAAATCAATATATTCCTAAGATATATTATACTCGATATTTCGTATAACGTGAACATCCGACCTTTCTTAATCAGCGTCACATTTCAGATAAATATTCCTCAACATTCCTATATTCTCTGCCATCTGAAAGTACCTCTGTCTCTCCGGAATATAGAACACATCTCTTTTCAATCATTCCATATATCGTCCTAACGTGATCCAGTTTCTTCTCATCCATAAGATGCTTCCACTGATTATCTGCACGTTCACTGCTATGTTTTATTTCATACAATTCACAGCTGTCGGTTTCCTGATCATAAATGACCATATCAATCTCGCCGACATCAAATTGGAGCTTAAAAACCCGCTTATTCTTCCCCAGAGCCTTCTGTGTCTCTAAGAGGACAATATCCTCAAGCATTATCCCCCGTACATCTTCAAGGATTTTACTTGAAATAAGCAGTTTTTCGCGTTCACTAAGCGCTTTGAATTCCTCATTTCTCATAATTAAATACACAAGAGCCTGTGCCTGGCAGTACCTCATTCCAGGCTGAGTAAAAATTGTACGCCAAAGGTCACCTGTACCAGCAGCATTGGATTCAATTTTTATATATTCGATTAAATCCAAAGCTTTCAAATACTCTTTGATCTCAGTTAATACCGCTTCAGAAATGATCTCTGAGAGTTCCTCATTTTCCTTTATATCAAGAATCCCTTTCAACTTCTTTATGACATCAGATGTATCTATCTCATCAAGCGCATCCGTTCTTTTCTCAGGTTCTCTTGCACTTCTAAGCATCTGTGCAGATGACCTAAAGTCCCTTGAAACAAACTCCTTCAGAATGACTTCCTTGGTAAAATCATGATTCATATCCTGAATAATACGATTGATGACATTAGTGAGTTCATGGGCATCATATAACCTTTTCAGATTCCTGAAATGAGTCCCCTCTTCATAACATGCCAGCGAATGCTGGATATTTTTACATATCGCCGTATCAATATAACGTCTGGTGCTCTCATCATCTCTGAAAGATGCCTCCTCAAAATCCTCATCATCTCCAAACCTAAGTTCACCCGCTTTTAATGTTCCGCCATATCGAATATAGTCATCTATACTAGTTATCCCTAATAGCCTGGCATGCTCTCTGTATGGAATATATGTTGTGTGTACCATAACAGCACGATCGTATAACTCTTCATTGGAAGCAAAATAAAATCCCAAAGAATCCGTTCCGGACAATATAATCTTTAGTCCCTGCGCAGCATAGACATCCGAAAAGAGCGACGCAGAATCAATGAAGTCACTTATCAGAGTAACTTCATCAATAAACAAATATTTAAATCCGCCCTTTACTGCCAGCTTCATAGCTTTATTCATTTCAACCATCGTATCTGCTGTCGTCGCCTTAATATATAACGACTTAGTGAAATCAGCATCCTTCATGCCTAGAAAGAGCTGCCTTAAAAGAGTCGTCTTACCTGTACGACGAAGGCCATAAATCAGGCAGACTTTATCAGACTGCTTTCCATAGATATACTTTTCCAATATCCCATAGCAGTCCCTTTTCTTAAGCCCTTTAGCAGCATCTGCCATATTTCTTAGCGAGCTTCCATACATGGCATTCACTTCAAAATCAAAGTCATTAGAAAATTCAGGCTTTCCATAGGCCACACCAGCTTCCATCAGATAGCGTCCCTCATGCCTTTTTTCAGTTTTCCCAAGACTCCTAAGATTCTTTTGAAGTTCTTTCCTAAGTTCTACCTGCTTCCGAAGAATTGCAGCGTCCTCTTCGCTCACGCTGTCATAATGCATCTTTCCATTATCATCCTTCCATTGATGATAATTATATATTTTTTCGTTGATCTTCTTCTGCGTAACATAGCCCCTTGGAAGTTCACTAATCTTCTTATTCAGTTCAAAACTGTCATTGTAACTACTCATAATCATTAACCTCTAAAATAATTTTAACCCCAATTAACCCTAGTGTCTATGGGTTAATTGGGGTTAAAGCCAATGTAATGCGCCATGATTTCATGCGCATTACATCGAGTTTTTTGTTTTACTCTCGACAAATAATATACTATAATAATACTGAATACAGCATATTATTTTACGCGCGTCAAATATAATAGTTTAAGAGGTACTATATGACCACAATAATAAAAGAAAAACAAGACCTAGCCTACCTGAAATGGTCTCATATAAGGCACTCCGGCGGTACTGCAGGCACTTTTCTAAAATCCTCTTCCACCCTCGGAAGAAAGAAGGAATATTATAAACTCTCACTATTTGATTCGGAGAAAGGCATAATCGGACACGAGTGCATTAACGAAATTATCGCTGACAGACTACTGACAATTCTTGGCATAGAGCACCTTAGCTACACCCTTATAAACGCGGACATAGCTATCGACAGCAGAATTTATAGCACCTATCTATGTGCTTCCGAAGACTTCAAGAGACGAGGCGAAAGCAAAATTGCACTGGACGATTATTATAGAACAGGCGCCAATCCCGGAGAATCCAAATACGATTTTTGCGTAAGGCAGGGCTTTAAAGAATACATAGACAGAATGATAGCCTTCGACTATATAATCCTCAATAGGGATCGCCACGGAGCCAACATTGAAGTTCTGAGAAACTCGAGACAGCACACGCTGAGAATAGCCCCCTTATTCGATCACGGATCATCTCTTTTATGCTCATGCCTTACACCAGAAACTGCTTCTGCCTTTGATGTTATGGCGGATAAACCATGTAACAATTACATCGGCACACGTTCATGTTTGGAGAATCTGGAAATTATAAAAGGGCAGAAGAATCTCTTTCCAAATCAACTCAAAGAGACTGATAAGTGTTTTCTGCTGGATGGATTGGATGACATACTACCCGCTATTTTCATAAACAAAATCTGGGATATGATCTATGAGAGGTACTTATTTTATGAAAATCTATGAGATTTTTGATAAGGAAAATGACATATCGATAGGCATTCTTTTATATTATGAAAAAGAAAAATCCTTCATAATAGAACTACAAGAATACCTTGACGAGTGGAGTGCCCCGCTCCTGCTGACAAACTATGTTAAAAGGGGAATATTTACCATCCCCCGCGACGTAAGCTTATTATGGGTCAAAGAGCGCATTATCCCGAACAGTCGTCAGAACATAGGCGACATCCTAACCACGCACGGCCTCAGGGAATATGATGAAATAAAATTCCTTGAACTATCTCATGGCCGATGCTCTCAAGACAGTCTGTATATAAAAAGGATTGAGAAATTGCCTGAATATGTATTAGAAAGGCAGAAAAAGAATCTTACTAACTGCACGATTCTGGACGGTACCTTTTTGCTTTGTTTTTTTGCAGATGATACCATTAGAAAAATTGATCTGCGAACCCTCAGTTATCTTCCTGATGTTGATGCCGTTATTAGAAACAGAACTCTTTTTTCCTCCTGTCAAATCGGCACAGGCGGATATTTCATTACGTTCAACGATTCTATAGACATTCCTGCATACGAACTGCATGAAGCAGGCACTTTTATACCACTAAGACCGCAGGACTTTTTACTGTTTGCAAAAAATAATCTCGCAGACACCACCGAATGCTGCGAGATATTGGAATGCTCCAGACAGAATCTGTCCTATATGGTAAAACGCGGACAGCTTACACCCGTGAAGGAGAACGTGAAGGGGAATCTTTTTTCAAAAGGAGATGTCGTGAGGAATATGTGGTAAAAAATGATAAAGCAATTAAAAAGGGTCTGCCGCTCATTGCGACAGCCCCTGCATATCAAGCTTGCTGTAATTTCTTTAATTCAAGTATATCTGCTGAATTCTTCTGAATAGCACGTTTCATTATTTCAATATCGGTTATTGCATTTTCGAATTTGTCGCTATTCTTTATATATCTGTTAGATGCATCCAGATAGCACGCCTCAATAGTATTCAGCCTTCTAATAACATTATTCTCGAGCTGATCAACCTTAATACAGGTGAGGTCACTCTTAATACCGGCGAGATCACTCTCAATACCGGTGAGGTCACTCTCAATCCTGTCAAAACGCTTATCATGCTCATCCAAGCGTTCCTTTATACCGGCAACATCCTGCTTGAGGCCTGATACATCCTGCTCTAGGCCAGATATACTTTCCTTAACAATTTTTGATATTGCTATTAAATCTTTGTCATTCAATGACATTATATTTTCCTCCTAAAACAACTATTGTTGGAGGTCCCACCATCATCGGAGCATTTAAAAGAATCACATCCGATGAATACAATATTATCACAAGCTTGTATGGGAGGCTATTAGCAAAAATAACAAAGATAAAAAAATGGGGTTTTCCACTTTTGTAAGGACTATCCCATCCATTCCCTGATCTGGTCATCCGTAAACTCGCGCATATCCTCGCCCGAATTCCAGGCCTTGTACCAGCTGACAGTCCTGTCTATCGCCTCAGAGATATGCCACTTTGGTTCCCAGTCAAACGTTCTCTTTAATTTCGAAGAATCAAGCTGCAAAAATCCTGCCTCGTGAGGCGCATTCGTCTCTGATAAATCCTTCCAGGAGGCACCTTCTCCCCAACTATTCACAAACCTGTCCGCTAGTTCACCCGTAGTCACGCAGGACTCCGGATCAGGCCCAACATTATATGAACCTGAGAACTTCGGATTCTCAGCCTGTCTCATAGCTATAAGCAGATATGCAAAAACCGGCTCAAGCACATGCTGATAAGGCCTTACAGAAACCGGATTCCTTACAGCGATACTCTCGCCCTTTATTGTCGCTCTCACACAATCCGGAATTATCCTATCCGCAGCAAAATCCCCGCCGCCGATGACATTTCCTGCGCGTGCAGTAGATATCTGTATATTCTTATTATCTTTGAAAAATGATTTCTCGTAGGAATGTGTCACTAATTCCGAACAACTCTTAGAATTCGAATAGGGATCGTAGCCGTCCAGCTTTTCATCCTCACAAAAAGCATGATCCGGTCGTTCCGAATTCTCATATACCTTGTCAGTGGTGACATTTAAGAGACTCACCTTTTCAGAAAACAACCTCACGCACTCCAGAATATTCACCGTTCCCATCACATTGGTCGAATAGGTATTAACAGGATCTTTATAGGATTCGCGCACAATAGGCTGCGCCGCCATATGAATGACAACCTCAGGAGTAACGCTCTCATAATATTTCTTCAGCTTATCAAGATTGCGAATGTCCCCAATCTCACTTTTTACATCCTGATAAGTACCCAGAATATCATAAAGCTTCGGATCACCAGAAGGTTCGAGGGCATAGCCGTACACATCCGCTCCGAGCTGGCAAAGCACAGCGCACATCCAGCTTCCCTTAAAACCTGTATGGCCGGTAACGAGCACACGTTTCCCGGAATAGAACTCCTTTATAGCTTTAAGATTTTCAGCATTCATAGGCACGTCCTAACATCTTCATATCAAAAAAACAGCCTGAAGTATCACCTTCGCCATATAAGTCAGCTTCTCATCCGTCATTCCTGGATATAGCCCAACCCAGAAACTATCCTGCATAATTCTGTCTGTATTTGTAAGAGAACCGGCAACTCTATAGCCATCCCCGGCTACCCTCATTTCATCAAAGCATGGATGTTTAATGAGATTTCCCGCAAAAAGCATTCTCGTCTGAACGCCGTGCTCCTCAACAAATCGCACAACCTTATTTCTGTCCACCCCGTCCTTACAAGTCATCAGATATCCAAACCAGCTGGGATCTGAATTCTTTGTAGCAATCGGAAGAATCAGCTTTTCCTCAGCTCCGCCCTCGACAAGAAGCTTAGTCAGATACTCGAAATTATGCTTCCTCTTCTCCACAAATCCCGGGAACTTTTCAAGCTGCGCACAGCCGATGGCCGCCTGAAGATCCGTGGCCTTTAAGTTATATCCGAAATGCGAATAGACATACTTGTGATCGTAACCCTTAGGTAACTCCCCATATTGTCCATCAAATCTGTGTCCGCACATATTATCTTTACCGGAAGGACATACACAATCGCGGCCCCAATCTCTCATGGATCTCACAATTTTATGAATGAGCGGATTGTCAGTATAGACCGCGCCACCCTCGCCCATTGTCATATGATGAGGCGGATAAAAACTCGAGGTTCCAAGGTCTCCGATTGTGCCTGTAAAACGCATCCTGCCTTCAATGGAATATCTGCTGCCCAGGGCATCACA
Organism: Butyrivibrio sp. AD3002; assembly: GCF_000420905.1. Classification (NCBI taxonomy): domain Bacteria; kingdom Bacillati; phylum Bacillota; class Clostridia; order Lachnospirales; family Lachnospiraceae; genus Butyrivibrio; species Butyrivibrio sp. AD3002. The sequence continues at coordinate 69,137 of NZ_ATVV01000009.1, forward strand.
GTTATCCTCCGCAAGCCACAAATTATTTTTATCGCAAAAACTCTTAACTTCAGCTAGGTCAAATGGATTACCAAGAGTATGCGCAATCATTACAGCCTTTGTTTTTTCAGACAAAGCTTTCTCAAGCATCGAAACATCAATATTATATTCAGGAATCTTAACATCAACAAAAACAGGAACAGCGCCATATTGAATAATAGGCGCTACAGTTGTAGGGAAGCCTGCAGCAACCGTTATGACTTCGTCGCCCCTACGAACCCTTCGTTCTCCAAGAAGCGGAGACGTCAGCGCCATAAAGGCCGCAAGATTCGCGGAAGATCCGGAATTAACAAGAGAACAGAACTTCACGCCAAGATACTCAGAAAGCTTCTTCTCAAACTCGTCTGTATATCTGCCGGAAGTAAGCCAGAATTCCAATGCAGAATCCACAAGGTTAACCATCTCATTTTCATCATAAACCCTGGATGCATAAGGTATCCTGTCTCCCTCATGGAATTCATCGGATTTAGTGTGATATTTTTTTGCATATTCAGATACCATATCCAGTATCTGCTTTTTCATCATTTCCTGATCAGACATCATCTCTCCCACCGGAACTTAAATCGCCATGAGTATCTTCCCACTTCATCCAGGGCGCTTCACCTCTTGCAACCATGCCTTCGAGAACATCGTGCTCCCGTTTTGTGTCCATGCATTGCCAGAAACCTTTGTGGTTATATGACATCAATTCACCCAAGCCGGCAAGCCTCTCAAGGACATCCTTTTCAAAAACAGTAGAATCTCCTTCGATATATTTAAAAACATCAGGCTGTAACACCATGTATCCGGCATTGATCGGTCTGGCATCTGTAATTCTTTTTTCTCTAAAAGCGCGAACCGAATTATTCTCAGCAATATCAAGTACCCCCTTTTCCTGATCCAGCATCACTGATGTAAGCGTGGCTATCCTGCCATGCCCCTTATGGAATTCCACAAGTTTATCGATATTAACATCGCATACGCCGTCACCGTAGGTCATCATAAAAGGTTCATCGCCAATATACTTCTGGATCCGCTTAAGTCTTCCACCTGTCATCGTCTTAAGCCCGGTATCAACCACGGTTACCTTCCAGGGCTCTCTATGTATATCGTGGAATTCTATACTATAGGTGTCAGCCAGATCGTAGGTGACATCAGAAGTATAAAGGAAATAATCCCCAAACCATTTCTTGATAATATGCTGCTTGTAGCCTGCGCAGATTACAAACTCGTTATACCCAAAATGAGAATAGTATTTCATGATATGCCAGATAATAGGCATACCTCCTACCTCAATCATGGGTTTTGGTTTATACCCGGACTCCTCAGAAAATCTGGTTCCTTCTCCGCCGGCAAGTAATACAACCTTCATTGTTTTTCCCTCATAAAAATCAAAACTTAAAGTCGCTCTAAATTAGGTAATTAAAACATTTTGCCACTTTTGCAATGGTTATCGGACCGTTTTTGCCACTTTTGCAATAAAATAAGTCTGCTAGCAAATATTAAAGTGCTTTAAAAAATTCATCATAGTTGAATCCGGACTCACTTTTTATAGTTTTAGGAGCCGGATTTCCCGTCTGCTTCAAATAGTTTTTGAATTCTTCCGGTGAATCAAACAGTCTCAAATTATCTCCAAGTTTCTCTGAAATATGCGGAACAAGCATAAAGCTGTAAAAATATTTCTCAGCCACAAGATCATTTAAAACAAAATAGATATAGCTATATTTCCTGACGGATATCTCAGGCCAAATATCCCTGAAATCACAGATAGAATCAAACAAAATAGGATCGGAGGTCTCTTCCACTTCCTGATCAGCATAAGCATTCAAATCTAGCCTTATAACATTAGTCTTTTTTTCTGCCAAGTACTCATATAGTTTGCTTCCAATTGTTGTTTTTCCTGCTCCAGATAATCCGGTTATCCAAAAGACGCGTCCCTCTATACCATGCTCCTCTGTATACCAAGTCTGTACACGATAATCACGCAAAACTCGGGTGTTCTCTTAAATGTATATCGTAATATTTTTTTAATACCAGTTCTATTTTCAAACTCATTTCATCGTTACATACACGTTTTTTTCTTAAAGCTTTCCACATTTCGAGATTATGAAGATAAATTCGTTCACAACATTTATCCCACGTATATTCCTTTACCATATCTTCCATATGAGTGTAATATGCTCCATACATCAATTTGTAAACTCTATCCTGCAATTCCACAATTATTCCAATTGTGATGTCACTCGTTAGCCTCAAATCCAGCACTATATCCATCAATGCATCCAAATGAGCCAGCCTAGTGTCCAGCTTCATGTAAGCATAATCTGCTTTAGCATGTTCGTAACTATATCGTTCAATCTCCTCAGACACATCGTATTTCAGAAAAGCTATCGGCGCTTTCCCAACAAAACCATAACCCCGAACAAGGTATGCCAAAATAGTATTGTGAGGATACGCAGCATAATAGGAATTCTTTCCCCGATACATAGCAGAAAGCTTCTCCACAATTTTATTATCCTTAAGTAAATTATTATTAAAGCAGATCCCTGTTATATAATTTGTTGAAAATGCTGATAACACACTATTAAATACATCATTTTCATTATCATAATCATCATACAAAATTATGTTTTTATTATTTCGTAGTCTGAAAAGAATACCACCTTTGCCTCTATTGAAAAAAACAAAATTCAGACAATCTTCGATACATTCTAAATAAAATCTATCCTCATCAGCGCAAAGAACCACAAATTCACCATTTGAAAGAGAAACCACCTGCTCTATACTTGCCGAGAAATCTGCCGGAGGAAAGCTCCCATACACCACCCTGCTATCTTCATCAGCAATGCGACTAATCTCTTCATATTTATCAAGTCCAACTGTCGATCCATTATTTGAAACTACTATTTCAATTTCTTCATCATATTGTAGTTTTCTGAGGTGATTTACATTGTTCAGAGTAGCTTCTCCACGATTTCTTGATGGTATTGAAATTGAAATCAAAGGCTTTGTTATTTTTTCTTTACGAATACGAATATCATGAACTCTTTCGAAAACATCATGAAGAATTTCCTTTTCTATCCCAATAACTTTTCTTGGAATATATAATCCATTTTCAACGATATGGTTTTCAAACTGCTGTAGTGATTCATAAAAATAACAATTATCCAAGCACTTTTCCATCAATCCAGGAATTTTACAATAAGAAAAAAAGCGTCTTCTACTTTCAACATCTGGCAAAACCACATATATTTTGCGATATTTGGTGGCTCTTATCTCATCAAATAATTCTATTTCACCACCATATATTAGCAATGTGCCATAGTTATCATCAGGACATTTATCCTCTTCCAGCTCAATATTTCCTTCGAAACTTTCTGAATTATTATTCCATACAAAAAAACAATTATCTGATGCCGGGATCATATCCATTGTTAAATCATCATATTGAGGAATGTTGCAATTCATGTAATTGCAATTTTCTTTAAAAAAACTTGTATTCTCTTTGTAAGCCTCTCTAAATTCTTTATCGTTTGGAATAATAAAACAGTCACTAATAGTCGTAACTATAGAGTTTTTTATCTCCTCTGATTGAGTACAATTGTATACAGAAATAAACTCATTAAGTGCTTGTATATATTTATTTTGTTCAAATAAACTGATTGCTTCCTGTAATCCCATATCATTGCCCCCACAAACACCATTCCTGATTGCTATACAAATGAACTTACCACTTTATGTTATCTTCTCCTAAAAGAGATATATAATCCCACAAATAATGGCTATCTGTAAATTCTCTTTCAGTATCCATATCTATGAACTCGTTACCACAAAGTTGTCGTAACTCATTTATCCTTTCCTTATACTTGGATTCTTGTATTAGATTATTGTCTTCATCAGGAAGAACATAATATGCTTCGCGACCATTCGGATAGCAAGCAAAAATGTCCTTTTCCGTTCGAACAGCTCGGCACTGTATACAATACATCCATTCAAACTTTTTCTTTTTCATCTGTGGAAGTATTAAATAATCAACCATAGTATTCTTATTCATATAATCCACAGTTTCATACCGAATATAATCCGAGTAAATAGAATCTAACCCATCATATGTTTTGTCTATGTTGAGTTTTATTATTGCAGGAATAATATCCAGTCCTATAAGTTTATTTGATATCCCCTTCAAATAAGCACCTTTGTTAGCTATTAGAACAACATGACTCCTTTTCTCGGCATAAATTCTCTCGACTACATTTGTATGATCAGAAAAGTATAAGTGCAACGTATTTTGCGGCCATAGTTTCTTATAAAAAGATAATTGCTCTCCAATAAATTCTAGGCTGCTCCTTCTATCTAGATGATCATCATTTCTATATGTTTTGCACATCGATGTATAATAAGGCAAATGTGTTTCTGTCATTATATGAACAAACTGGCATATCGAATTATCAGTTCTCATACTCTCACATAATGCCAGCCAGTATAGCCTGCTTGCACACTCTGCTGCATGCTTATTCCCAAATGGTATCTGTTTTAAATGCTCTGGAAATGCAGGAACATATGCTTTATCCTCAAAATAATCTTGATATTGATTTGGATTAGCATAATACGTAAACTTATATCCATTAGTACACAATAAATGCAATAACTTTGAATGGTTCGATGAAAATTTGTTATTCTTATATGCCTTATCTGATATTGGCATCCCATTCCCCAAAATTAAATTAGTTACCATATGGGTCCAAGGACATGGTGTATACGCCTTGCTAAAAACCAGAGAATCATCAAGTCTTTCTTTATAAAAACTTGTTTCAGAAAACTCATCCGCACCTACGCAATCTATCCAATGCATCATTATTCTCTCAGATTGCCTATTCATCTGAAGTCTACTTATTTCATCAAAAAAATCGTCTAAAGAACGTAAAAAGCCTTCATATAATGAGTCTGTATCCATGCCATTATTTATTAATTCTTCTATTCTTCTTCTGGCAGTAACAAAATCACGTATCTCTATAAGATAAGCTACTAATTTAGTTAATAGTCTTCGCTTTTCCTCATAACAATTACTAACTGAATATCTCTTATTTAATGATATTATGTCCCAATATGTTATTTTTTTATGTAAAGTTGTGGCATACAAAAAGAAATCTTGAGTAAAATAAAATCCTTTGGCCTCAAGAATATCATATGGATCAATGACCTCTATTTCAGGAATGCATTCATTAAGATCAAGCCAATAATCAAGGCGGAATCTAAAAGTAGACATTATAATAACATCTATTCCATAGTCCATTTCTTCATCAGGATAAACTGTTGCTATTTCTCTTCCTTCATATTCAAAGTTCCACTTATGCAATAAATCAATAATATATTTTACCCTTATACGATTTTCTGGTTTTAAAATCCGCAATAGTTCTCGCGTATGAGTCCCCCACCTCTCAGAGCAATCACCTTATCTAATGGAATGTTTTCAAAAATCTTGTTAACTACATCAACATAACAATCATAAAAATATATATCTTTTAATTCTGGCGCATTATCATATATACTATACTGACTAATAAGATTAAAAAGTTTGGCATTCAGATTTTCCATATCAACTATTCCACCTTAATGATTCTAATTCCATCCATTTCTGTCATAGTAATCTGTTAAATATTCTTTAGCTTCCACATCATTTTTGTATTGAACTAATGATATTTTTTCCCACAACGCTGTATCAGTTATGCGTGGAGCAATAACTTTGGCAACCAAATAACAATCCTCAGATGCTTTCCTATCTTTATCTAATAAAATGAAACTTCTCCACACTGCATAATCTGCCAGATTCCTAAAACCCAATTCAGAAAAGTCTTTATCAAAAGCTCTTCCATATTGTGTCTCATATGTCCTTACCTGAATAATTATGGACTCCCACCTTAAAAGGATCTCTTCTAATTCATCTTCATAAATTACAGGTTTAAGGCCCGCTAACGGCTCTCTAATATAACAAGCATATCTCTCGTTATTTGTATAAGCGCATTTATTCCACCATCTTCGTTCATTAGTCATTCCATTACTTCTATACAAATCCTTACCCAACGGATTCCCCATAATTTGTATCTGATGTCTAAACCCCCTCTTGATATAATCCGACACATCAACATTGCCATCAATTATACAATCTGTATCATATAAAGGTTTTTGCTTTCTTTTTGTTCCAGATTCAATAATATCAGTTTCACATATACACATAATTGGATTCAGTTGAGCATTCTTAATCATAGCAGTCACACATCTTCGCAAATAGTTTGGATATAATATATCCCCAGGATACAAAACCACCGTGAACACATGTACTCCGGACAAGTCACATCTCTCTATTGTGCTTTGAAGAGAGTTTAACATCTGTCTTCTATTGGCAGTATTGGATCCTCGATATAAACCAAATCTGGGTTGATCATAACTTAATAACTTCTCGTATGTTCCATCTTTGGATCCAAAATCCATCACTGTAATATAGACATTATCTTGTGGATAATCTTGTCCCCATACACTCTGAAGCGTAATATCTATATCTTGAATATTATTTCGTGTAGGAATACATATTTGAATTTTTGCTTCTTCCATAGTCCACCCCAAGTACTAATTCTTTATACCCTTTTGGAGGTTCATACCCTCTCTTTTTATTTGGAGATATCCAAACTATTTGCTTCAAAATATCCAGATTCACTTTATGCTTGCCAATCATTTCAGTTAATCTTTTATAAGCTTCATCATTAACGATATTTCTGTTAACTACCAGCGCATATGTAACATATTGTTCTGCAACTGTATAATCATCAGCTGCCAACATACCTGCTGCATACCCCAAAAACTCATCAGCAAGTCTATGTAATGCTTCTTCCTCTCTCTCGTAGACATCCGGAATATTCTTTTCTTTAGCATACTTTACAAAATCTTTAATCGTTAAATGGCATAAAATAGGATGTTGAAAATTCCGCTGTGTCACAAATGTTTCGGTCTGATTTCCAATTCTAATTCCACATCTTTTCTCTTTAATATATGCAGCATCATATTGATCTGATAAATAAAACCACAGCGTTCTATCTGCATTCATGTGATCTATTTCCTTATCATAGCCATGAATATCCATAAATGCGCTTCGTCTTATTACACCCTGAGACGGATGTGCTACTGTAGTAACCATATATATTGGCATTGCACTACGACCCGGTGCAACAAAACTACATTTATAAAAAGAATTATATTTTTCTACAGAACCATCCTCCCTATAGAAATCCTTTTCTCCATGCACATATCCTACATTAGGATATGTCTCCATGATCTCTACAGCTTCTTCTATAAAGGAAGGGAACAAAAAATCATCTGCACATAATAAAATCATATACTTCCCATTGGCAAAGTTATCTGCAAGCACATTGTAGCTTTTGTTAAGAATATTGATTCCATTTTTGCAGATTGAAAGTCTTCTATCATATAAATACTTAGATGCTATTTCTATGGAATTATCAGTAGATCCATTATCCAAAATGGTTATTTCCAGATTTCTATAAGTCTGATTTAGAGCACTGGTAATACACTCATCCAAATAATGTGCATGATTATAATTAGGTATTAAGATACTTACCAATGGCTGATTGTATTCAAATGGTTCTTTAGCCTTTTCCATACAAAACTTTCCTTTAATAATCTGTTTAAACAGACAAACGTACATTATCAGCTAAGACACAATATCTTGTTTTTTAGATTTAACTTTTCTATTGATGCTAAAATAGATTTTTTAGACGTTTTTCCTGGAACTACAATAGTAAATTCGCTATCACATATCTCTAATGGATTCTTTATCTCTTTCCCTATCAATTTCTTTTCTTGTAAAGCGCTATTACCATCAACAAAATAAGCAATATTGCATTCTCTTAACTTTGTATATGTCAGTAATCCCCTTGTATATGCTGAACACCCCCACACAATGCATTTTTCTCGTGTTTCAGCTAATCCATCAAGTATTTCCTTTAGTCTTTCTGATTTCAAATTAAACGAGTTCATTGACTGTAATATATGAGCAGCATCATTAGGGCAATACGTGATATCTTCAGAATAACTGTCATTCATTTTTTTAAACGCAGCTCTTAGCACCGGAAAAATCCCCTGACTATCCGTAGATTCTGATGCCACTAATCTCCATTCATTCATTAAATTGCATAAAGAATGAATAGAATAGTTATTTATATGCTCCATGTTAACGCTTTGGAAGTATCCCGGAAAAAAAGCAGTTTCTTCATAAAGTGAACAATCCGGAACTTCAATCGCAAGATATCCACCGGTCTTAAGCCATTTCCGCATATTACCTACTGCTTTTCTTGGGTCCAAAAGATGTTCCATAACCATTTTTATAATAATCACATCGAAACTACCTTCGAATTCAGGTATTGTAGTTTCACAATTACCGGCTCTTACGTCATAATATTTTCCTAATTCCCCTATCAGAGGAGCATCAGTATCTATACCATGAATATTCACATATCCTCTATCTTTTAAAAGGCCAAGTACCCAACCATATCCACATCCCACATCAAGAATTTTCGCTTCTTTGTCTATTTCCAAATGATGTTCTATGAACTTAACCATATTGCTATTTAAAACCAGTTCATCGTCTGTCATAGGTGCAATTCTTACCGCAGCTTTTGATGTGTAAGTACTGTAATGCTCATCTAATTTACTGAAATCTATACCATCATGATATACGAAGCCACACTTTTTACACCTCTTTATCACTTGGTTATCAAACAAATGATTATTTGCATCGAAATTCACTAATTTTATCTCTGAAATAACACTGAATTCTTGATGACTACATATTGGACAATCTCTCATTTATCTTCTCCACAAGTTAAATCCATACCTATTTTCAGCGCCTTACCTCATTTTACCGTTTTCAGGAATGCTATATCGCTCACTAAAGCCTTGTTCTCCAGCAATCGGCCTGGTTGATAATATTCTGTCACAGTGCCCACAACTTCGGTCATAGGGCTGTTCCATCATTTTTATAATTTTATTCCTTAATTCCTTGGTATTCTTACATTTCTCAATATCAACATAATCAGTTTCATAATCTGCAATTCCAAGATCATATAGTGATAAACAAAATGCACATGGAAATACCTTGCCATCAAAAACATATAAAAATTTCACACCACAATTCTTTTTGCTTTCTATCATCTCATCTTCAGTATAATGGTTATCACCTAATGTCGATGATATATTCCATGTCGGTAATTCATTTTGAACACCTACCGTATACCCCAAATTTATCGCACGCTCTACACTTTCATGAAATCTCTCAACCTCTTTTTCTCCAAGAGCTTGCGTATAATTTGAAAAAGCAAGCCTAATTCTTTTATCTGACATCGCACTTAGTTGCTTTTCACTCATTTTCGCAAGTCCGTTTGTATTAACTATTACAGATCCAAATGATTCCGAATGTTCTAATATTTTATTGACTATCTGATCCAGCTCTGGATGCAGAAATGGTTCGCCGCCAAAAACATTTATTACTCCAAATGAATCAATTGCTCCAAAAATCATGTCTATATCTCTTTGGATGACATTTATATCAACATTATGTTTTCTTTTTGCCGGATATGAATTCATATACATAAAACAATGTGTGCATTTAAGATTACAGAAATTATTGACTATAAAATGAATCCTATCAAAAGATAATAATTCATTTTCGTTGACATCTCGTTCTACACTTATCTTATTTCGCATTATGTTATGCAAACGTTGACAGTTGCAAACTGTACATATCTCCATTCTGGTACATACAGATGTATCAATTGGCTCTCCTTTTGAAAAAGGACAAATAAGCCCTTCTAAGACAGCAAGTCCACTTACTGTTTTAGTCCAGCCATCTTTTTTTAATTGTTGGAAGAGTTTTGGACTGACCGGTACATTAGCAATACAAAAAATTATTATTATGTTATCCTGCTCTGTTATATCCTCTGGTACAAAACCATACTGTTTTACATCTATTCCATTACATTTACCTATATCTTTATACTTTGCATCCCAATATGCATCTATATGAATTCCCAAATCTATTAGTCTTTTTCCTACCGCCGAACCCAGATTTCCAGCCCCCCAAATTATTTTCCCTGAAAATGAGTTTAAGTAATCAATAAACTTATCTTCATCAACAATATTCCCTAAATGTGCATCACTTTCAAACTCACTAATTGAATACATCCTTCACCCTCACATAACTACAGACACTTGTTCTCCGGCTGGTATCTCCTTGGACTTATCACTACAACAATAATCACAAAACTCATAATACTCTTGAGACAAGTATCTTTTTAAACTATCCAATAATTCTTCCCTATCACTAATATCAACCGCAACTTCATCCGGATTTCTCAATCTAAGCCCAACCATGTTTTCAGCAATAGTACATGGATAAAAGAAACCATTTTTTACAGCAGCAGACATTTTGATGCTTGTACAATTCTTCTTTCTCCTTATTAACTCACTTTCCGAATAACCATATCCCTTTATTTCTGCTGGCTTTAGCCATAACGGCTTAGAGACCGAGTAATTAATTCCCGCCTTAGAAACTTTTTCGATATTATTATTGATAAGTTCTTTTTGTTTATCCGTAAGATATGAGTCATATAGTGAAAATGAAACTTTTACCCTCTTATTTCTTATTTTTTTCAGCGTCTCCTCTTTTAAGCTAACAACCCCATTAGTTGTTATATTTATCACACCAAAATTCTTTCTCTTGAGAAAATACTCGACAATCTCTGCAACTTGAGGATGTATAAATGGCTCCCCACCTATCACAGAAATCATCCCAACATAATCTACTGCATCCATAAAATTGTCGAAGTCTCTACATATATTCTCGAATTGATAGTCAATTTTATCTTCGTATCTATACTCTGATAATCGTTGTCCACAATATTTACAATTCAATGTACATCGAGTTGAAATTATGAAGGTCATTAGTTGAAATGAAAGCCCATTACTATTACTTACCTTTTCATGCGAAAGATTCGTATATCTCTCACAATTACACAAACTGCATGCTTTTCTTCCGGTACACTCTGTAATATCAAAATTCTCATCATTAAGAGGGCATACCAATCCCTCATACAGAGTCATTCCATCTAAAGTATGTGTGAATCCATTCCTTTTTAATTCTCTATGTGTCCATTCATTACCGAGCGATCCATTAACTATAGAAGCAATAATTAGTGCCCGATCCTTGTCATATATCCCCGTAAATGCTTCAATCACTTTTATCCCGTTACAAATCGTTTTTTTCTCATAATCTCTATCCCAATAAGAATCAATAAGAATCCCATTTGAAATTAAGTATTCTCCGAGCTCAGAACCTAAATTTCCAGCCCCCCAGATAACAATTTGGTCAAAGCTTTTTATATATTCAATCATCGCTGAGTTATTAGGTTTTTTCCCCTCATGTGCTTCAGCATAGTATTGGTCAATATTCATATGAATTATTATTTCCTTTCCCATACCAAAATAGAACAAATAGAAATGTCTTTTATATTTCTTCTGAAAAAAATTATCCATATTATTATCAAGTCATTAGTGTATTATCATTCTTTATTTCAGATAGATTTATAACGTTTATTGAATTTCCATAAAGCACAGCATTTTGCATAAGAACTTCATTTATGGCTGCTGACGGTTCAAACGCATATACCTTGCAATTTCTTGATGCAGCCAAGCATGAAAACATCCCTATATTTGCTCCAGCATCTATAACAATTCCCTCTGTATTAAGCCGAACTTTACCATATTCGTATAGTCCTTCTATGCAAGCAGTACTATCCTCAAACAGAAACGGATACATTAAGTCCATTGCTTCGGGCAAAAAGCTATTACTATATTCAGGGTTCTTATATCCTGCTTCTAGAAGCGTCTTTTCTACATCATCCTGCACTCCGCCGCATACAGAAAGCAGAACATCCACATTTTCTTTATCCTGAAATTCAGTTACAGAAAATGCAGGTATGTTTCTTATCCATTTTTCTTCAGCGTAATCATCCCCTGTAGAACTAATCGTTGCGCCTATTTTTTTGCCAAGCATCATGAATAATTCGTATATAACACACGTCTGTCGACCTCATCCAAACAAAACCTTTGGTCTATCAGATGAATAATAATCCACTATAGGCTTATATTCATCTAATTCCAACATATGAAGGAACGTTTCATTCATGTTACTTTTCTCCGTATTAAAGTTCATAAACCGGGAGTAAAAAGAAATAATCTATAACAGTAGTCGTACCTGCCAAGATCCAATCTGCCCCCTCTGCTTAATTGCATCTTCGTCGTACCAAATCAATAAATATATATAATCTAGATATATATCGCCTCTATTAACCGTAAAATATAGATTACTATTAGATTAAGAATTGCTTCCATTGTACCATAATTTGACTGTAATTTGCTGATAAAATGATAATTTGAGCTGATCACGCCCTATTGGAATTTTATGTGTTAATCATTCAACTTTTGTGATAGAATCTTCTTCGGCGGTAGCCCTGCGAAAGCAGGGAGGTGATGCCAATGGTAAGTTATTATGATTTATTTACTTTTGTAATAATGCTTTGTGCTGTGATTACCTTGGTCATTTACATAAAGAAATAACCGCCCCGGTCTGATCAACTGAGCGGTTATTCAACATAACTAGATAGTTTATCAAGCGGGGTTACCGCCTTTCTTTATATTAAGTATAACAGATTTTCTGAATAATTCAAATTAAACCTCAAGTCCATTTTCCCCCAAAATCACTGCATATACCCAAGGATAATCCCTGCTAATAATATTCTTTATTTCCTCAGAATAACTACCCGCCATAACTATTACTGTATCTATTTTGCCTTCCCTTAAAACAATAGGTGAAACTACCGGCAAATGCGTGGCAGGAGTATATTTATTCTGTTTGAAATCCGCCGAATCTAGTACACATTCGATATATTCAGTCATATTCAGAAGTGACAGATTTGCAAGAGCCTGATGTCCAGCGCCCCAAACAGCAATAGTTTTGCCTGCTGCCTGCTGCCCATTCAGGAAATCATGAACCTCTTTTTTCAGTTCATTGTGTTTATCCACAAAAGCCCCGGCATCAAACGCTTTTCTCTTTTTGACTTCTGCAGATAGTATATACCCGTGCCAGATTTCCTTACAGCTAATCACTTCAAATCCCGAACGCATAAGTAGTCCCACAAGAGAATCCTTTGTAAAATAAGATAAATGGTCCTGAATAAACTCAGAATATAGTGATTTTCTTATCATCATATCGAAGTTAGGAACTTCAACTATTCCAACACCTTCTTCCGATAAGTTACTCCCAATTCCCATAAGAAAATCTGAAGGATTCGGAATGTGTTCAAGGAAATTCATTATAATAAAGCCATCGTATGGACTATTCTCGATTTTGGTATCAGAATTCTCTATGAATCCTTGCATAACACTATGGCCATTCTTCTTTGCCACTTCTACTGATGATGCCAAATGTTCTATGCCTGAGACTACTGCCCCAGTACTCTCCATAGGAGTCATGTATTCACCTTTTCCACAGCCTATTTCAACAACCTTTTTCCCGATAAGGTTATTATCATTAACCCATTTGGAATATTGCTGTCTTCTGAATTCCATCATTTCTTTGGAAAAACTGGATGCTCTTATAACGTCCCTATAATAGCTGACAGGTTCTCCAACAGCCTGCACTAATCCGCAGTAGTTACACTGTCTCAATCTAATACTTATACCTTTTTCCTTATCAATTTCGCTTTTATCAGGAAAAAACTGCGCACTCTTAGGCATATTTTCATATACAAGAATGTCCGTATCCGGAAGTATTTGGTTACAAGCTCTGCAATATTCACACATATACTTCTCCCTCTGAAATACAATTGATTCTACTTTCATGGAAGACGACCATAACTATTACTTGTAAAAATCTTTGTTTTCTACATTACCAACATATTCTTCCGAGAACTCGACACACCACTTCATTATCTGCTCTATTCCTTGTTTAAAACTGTACTCCTCAGAAAACCCGGTTGCCGCTACGAGCTTTGAAATATCGCTCCTCATCTCAGTTAATTTTCCTCCCGGATAATCCTTTTCACCAAAAATCGGACTAATTTCAGAATTAACCACATCATGCATCATCCTGATATATTCTTTAAGAGGCATCTGAGTCCTGCTGGCAACATTATAGCTTTCACAACTTTTTCCTTTTTCTGCAAGGAACAATAAAGCCTTTGCCGCATCAAAGGAATAGAGATAATTCCACATCTGCTCGCCCTTTGTATACTGTGGTCTTTCACCCTTAAGCAGCTTTAATATGCTTGTGTTTATCAGGCTATTTGTCCCATCGTAAGGTCCATATACGCTAAAAAGCCTTGCACAGATATGTTTAACTCCGCTTTTGTGACACATAATTCTTGTCATATTTTCTGCACACAGCTTTGCATTACCATATCCGTTTTGAGGTGCCGGGATAATATCCTCACTAATATCCTCACTAATATCCCCACCTTGCTCTCCATATTCAGCTTGAGATCCGGTCATCACAAAAACGGGAGATCCTATGTCCTTACATAATCTTGCCGCATCAACGGTATACACTATATTTCTCGATTGGAGTTCCATGTTATCCCTACTGCCAACCTTATCTGATATAGTGGACCCTTCCCAAGCTAGATGAAACATAGCATCAAAAGACCCATAATCTTTAATTTCATCTGCTATGCTGCCAATTTCCATTAAGTTTTTATGTACAATATGAAGTCCCGGATCATCCGGAAGATACTTCTCCCTGAAAGATCCGGGTCTTACTATTGCTATAACTTCTATTTTCTTTTCCAGCAGATATCTTACAAGGGCAGTTCCGGTAACTCCGGTACCGCCTGTAACAAGTACACGTTTCATACTTAGGATTCCTTCCAATACGGATTCTGTGTCCAATCGCTGTCATCAAATATTTCTGTATAAGGAACCGGTACAGGCTTTCCGTAAATTTTATCTGCAACATATTTCTTTACCCACGGAATGTCCTGCGCCAGGAAGCATTCGTTATAATGCTCCCCGAAGTACTTGATCTTTAATCCGTTCTCGATAATATCCTTAAAGGGCGTTTCCAGTATGTTCCCTATTGAGCAATGGAAATACGGACATGGTTGAACATCTCCATACTGTGTTACAGAAACAAATCCTTTTACACCAATGCACCCCATATTTAGGTCATAAGCCGGTGTCAGGTGGGTGCAGAGCCTATATTTCTTTTCAAGCTCCCTCTCGTAATCAAGATCGTTTTGATCTATCATGCTTTCAAAATGACCTTCATAAGCACCTATTGGCTTTGCAAAGGTAATGAAAACCATTAGCCCCATGTCATTATAGAACTTAACAAAATCAAGAAATTCCTGAGAATGTAATCTCTGCTTTGTGACAACCGTCTGTATATACAAGGGAAGTCCGATTCTTTGGCATTCCTTAATTCCATCCATTGCATGATGCCATGCTCCGGGCTTTCTTCTAAATGAATCATGTTCCTCGGGATTAAGCGAATCTATGGACAGCTGAATTCTGTCAATTCCGATTTTCTTCATGTGCTCAGCTTTCTCAGCAAGCAAATATCCGTTTGAATCGCTATTTATGAAAAATCTGTCAGGTCCGATTGCCTCGACAAGTTCATCCAGATCAGGGAAAGTTGTTGGTTCACCTCCACTAATTACAAATCTGGCAAGACCCATCTCATCAGCCTGATCTGCAAGTTTCTTTACATCTTCCGGGGTAATGGTCCTTTTTCCGGCAGCATTTTTCTGATACGCCTCAATTGAGCAATGCTCACAGAGCATGTTACACATGTATCTGTATTGAAGCTGAATTATCGCTATGCTCTCACCCCAGTTGTATTTCTCCGTAAATTTGGAAACCTTTTCAAATACCTTGGGCTTTTTTTCTTTTAGATAATTTCTACTTGCCTTTTCTTTCTCAGTAAGCGCCATTTTTACTCCCCTATAAGGTATATAATCCAAATAATAGAATTACTCAATCCCACAAAACTCTACTTTCCATTGATAGTCCGCAGAATCTCCTCCGTCAGATGAACCTTTGTCTTCCTTGGCCTTATAAAGTTCTTGGTATCATCATAGAAGGAATCGTTTAGATAATGCGTAGAGGATATCTCCTCAAACACGCAACCATCCTTTGAGGTAAAGCTGTGCTTAACATTTCTCTCAACTGTCATGAGGTCACCCTTTTTCAGGGTCTTGGTCTCACCGTTTAAAGTAATATCAAGGGTTCCATGGAGTACAACAAAGGTCTCTTCCTTTTTCACATGATAGTGCACAGGATGATCCTGCCCCGGAAGAACCACCAGTATCTTTTTGCAGTATTCTCTGTTGATACATTCGATTATGGTCACTCCGATTTCCTTGAACTTATCAATTCCATAGTGATGAGAAATCTCGCAAGTTGAACCGATAGGAACCACCACATTGCTATCTGTGAGAAGTCCTATAACATCTCGCAGAAGATCCGGAATCTCCTGCTTAACGTCCTTCACCTCAACATCTGTTCTCATGATCGGCGCATCGGCATCAGCAATTTCACCAAGCGTCCTGATAATGTTGTATTTGGACAAATCCTTGGCAACAAGCTGCCCAGGCACACATGGAAAAGCAAGGTAATAATCGTTTGGCCCTATTACCTTTCCTTTAGGAAGTCCTTCTTTTGCAAAAACTCCGCGTCGAAGCGCAGCAAGGTCATCCTGCTCCTTCTTTGTTGAATGATATCTTTCACCCTCAGTACCGCAGGTAGCAAAGGCAAGTCTTGCTGCTTCAAGCCATCCTCTTACCTGCTCGGGGTTTGCAGAATATCCGTTTAGTTCTATAGTATCCGTGGGCACACCCACATGCTTTTCAAAAATCTCAGCACCTTTGGCAACTGCAAGTTTTATCGGAAGTGTATTATCCGGCGCCTCATGTGTCGAGAATCCTATCCTGATTTCCGGGAACAACTGCTTATAAAAATCAATCTGATTGAGTTCCAAATGCTCATTGGGAGTAGGATATTCGGCAACACAGTGCATGAGAGATATGTTAATATTTCTGTTTAGGAAGAATCCTACAACCATGCGGACATCCTCTAAATCGCTTCCGGCACCGGATGCGATAACAGGCATATTTTTCTCCGCAATTTTCTCAAGAAGCGGCCAGTCAGTAAAAGAACAGCTGGCAATTTTAATATAGTCATAGCCCTGCTCCGCTATTCTATCCACAGAAATCTCATCAAAAGGAGTACATATTGCCTTAAAATCACTATCTCTTACTTCCTTTAAAAGCTCTGCGAACTCCTCCTGAGAAAGTCTTGTACCCTTAAATCTTTTAATATTTTTAATATCATCCCTATCCTTATAGGCAGGATGAATAAAGGTATCCAAATCCCTGTACTGGAATTTGAATCCAAAATCAAACTCAGGAAAATCCTTAGTCACAGCCGCAATTTCACGAATAATGTGCTTTCCGTGTTCTACGCTTCCCTGATGATTGTTTGCCATTTCAAATACAAAAAGTGGTCTGTTTTTCATGGCATTTCCCTCATAAGAATCTATTACAAATTCAGCTATCAATCTCTGAATAAACTCCCTTCATCTCTTCCTCCGAAAGGAATGGGAAGGGATTCTCCAAAGCTGCAGAAACTCTTTTACCATTTTCATCTAAACTGGAAATGCATTTAGGGATTTCATCAAACAAAATAGAACCGAAAAACTCGCAAATAACCGGTCCATCCAAATTCATGACCTTTTCGAGAGTTTCGTCTATGTCTGAATTATCTGCAATACTGTAATATTTTATTCCATAGGCATCAGCTATCTTGGACATATCCGGAAGGCTCAGTCCGCTTCCCTTGTCACATCCCACATGGAATCCACCAAAGTTCCTGTCCTGCATAGTTGCTATTGCAGCATATCCGATATTAGAAAACACAAAGATTTTTGCATCCATCCTGTGATGAACAATAGTCTGAAGCTCCTGAATATTAAGCTGCAGACTTCCGTCCCCCTCAATGCATATCACCCTGTTTTTATCAGCTGCAAAATACGCGCCGACAACAGACGGTAGAGCAAATCCCATGGATCCGAATGCCATGGATGAGATGGTCCTTTGCCCCTTTTTGTGATTAAACG
The DNA here is from genome assembly GCF_000420905.1 of Butyrivibrio sp. AD3002. Classification (NCBI taxonomy): domain Bacteria; kingdom Bacillati; phylum Bacillota; class Clostridia; order Lachnospirales; family Lachnospiraceae; genus Butyrivibrio; species Butyrivibrio sp. AD3002. The sequence goes on from NZ_ATVV01000009.1 coordinate 87,393, forward strand.
CCATATGTCCCGCAGTATTGCATCTGCTAGTGGATGATATCACTATTGTATCATCTTTTTTACATTTTTCTGACAATTTAATAGAAAGTTTATACAAATCGACTCCGGGAAGTTCCGCAGTCTGCTTTTCTGCCAAAATTGGATACTTATCCTTAATGTCATGACAAAAGCGCAGCCACTGTGAATAATCGCCAAGCATCCCTTTGCCATAGCCAGCATCTGCTTCGGGTGCCGAAGTCTGCATCTTCTCCAATTCTTTGCATAATGCCTCTAGAAAAGCTGCTATTCCGGAAACTATCTTGACCTTTCCAGGCATATCCAGCTTATCTATTTCATTTTCATCAACATCAACTATAAATTTCTTGTCAGCCCTCAGGGCAAAGCGTTTTTCATTAAATGCGGTTATCATGTTGTCAAGTCTTGATCCAAGGACTACAACAAGATCTGCTCCCTGAGTTATGATATTTGAGTATCTTGGCGCCTGGAGCCCCGGACTTCCGAAGAAGTACGGATCATCATAGTCCATGACATCAAGCGCTCTCCATGTAGCAACTACAGGAGCTTTGATAAGCTCATTTATCTTGAGAAAAATATCTTCCGTTCCATCAGCTACAAGGCCGTGTCCAATTATAAAAAGCGGTCTTTTACAAACTCTGAGATCCTCACACAGCTCCTTAGCCTTTTTTGATATATCTGCTTCACTAAAATGTAACGGCTTCTTGTCGTCTGCAGCGTTATACCCTTCAAGCTTCTCAGGATTGATCTCACTATTCTGAACATCAAGAGGGATGTCTATCCACACCGGGCCTCTTCTTCCTGTCATTGCCTCATGAACAGCCTTCTCCATGTGATACCTGATTTTTTCAGGCTCCATGACAGTAACAGCATATTTTGCGACAGGCTTTGCCATGGATATTATGTCATTTTCCTGAGCACCAAACTGACGAACCTTCCTAAGGCTCGCAAAATCCGCTCTCTTTACCTGACCGGATAGAAAAAGAACAGGCGTAGAATCGGTATATGCTGCTCCAAGAGCTGTCAGCGCATTGGTTCCACCGGGACCGGTGGTTATCATGCACACGCCCAGATCATTTTTCTTCATGGCGTAGGCCTGAGCCGCTATTCCTGCTGCCTGTTCATGATGACAGCAAACATAATCAATTTTGCTCCTTCCGGCAGCATCAACAAGGTACATTATTCCACCGCCGCTCAGCATAAAAAGATGCTTAACACCTTTATTCTCAAGGAAATTCATTACATATTCAGCAACGTTCATCCTGTCATCCTCTCATTCCAAATACAAAAATCGTGCATTCATATATATTATATCGTCATTTCGATTATTATAATAATAAATTATTCATAAACTCACGATGCTTTCATCAATTGCAAACACGGCTATATTATGCAATCGTCCTCTGAAAAAGGCGCCCTCCTTGCCGGAGAGCGCCTTTGTTATTCCTATGTTGGAAAGTTCTATATTTATTAACCCTGAAGTAGTGACATAACACCCTGTGTACTCTGGTTTGCCTGAGCCAACATTGACTGTCCTGCCTGTGCGAGGATATTGTTCTTGCTGTAGGTAACCATCTCGTCTGCCATGTTTGTATCGCGAAGTCTGGACTCTGCTGCTGTTGTATTCTCTACTACGTTATCCAGGTTCTTGATTGTATGCTCTAATCTGTTCTGGATTGCACCGAGTTCTGATCTCTGTTCTGATACGGTCTTAAGTGCATCTTCTATAGCGTCGATTGCGTATGTCGCTGCTACGCCAAGGCTATCTGTTACTGTAAGATTCTGAATACCAAGATTAGCTGAGTTCATAACCTGTACATCCATAAGGATTTTATTGGTCATATCTGCATCAGATCCTACATGTAACTGAAGACCAAGGTCCTTTGCAACCCTGGCAGTTCCTTTACATATACTGAAAGTATACTGCTTTTCATCGTTAGTAGCACCGGTTACAGGCGTTCCATTGGGGTTTCTGCAATTTGTTTTAACCATATTCACCTTATTACTATCAACACCTATAAGGTTAGCCTGTTTAAGAGCTTCATTTATCTTCTTTATAGCTGTGGATACCTGTATATTCTTATCTAAATTTGCGTCTACTGCAACTCTGGTACTTCCACTAGTAGGAGTTCTAACCTGAGCTCCATCGATAACCATAGCCTGAATCTGTTCAAGAGAAAATTCCTGATCTCCAACTTTAAATACTTTTGTTGTCCGATCATATGTGCTTGTTGACTGTACATAAGTAGTTCCATTTATTGTAACAGAACTGTTACTACCAAGTGCTGCAGAAACGTCTTTCTGTATTTTTCCTATTGTATCTGAGGAGCTATCATACATATGGAAATTCTTTCCTGCAATCTTTATATCATCGCTGGACTTAAGATATGTAGTAAATGTACCATATGTTCCAAGATCTGCAATTGTACCCTCAAGACCTGCGTCATGAGTATTCATGTACTTGTTATAGTTTCCGGTGCCTCCCCTAAGAAGGTAGGTCTCGTTAAACTTTGTCGTTTCTGCAACTCTGTCAATTTCTGTAGTAAGCTGTGTAATCTCATTCTGGATTGCATCGCGGTCTGTTTTGCTGTTGGTTCCGTTTGCTGCCTGTACTGCCAGCTCGTTCATTCTCTGAAGCATATCGTGTACTTCTGTGAGTGCACCTTCAGCTGTCTGTACTGCGCTTACACCATCATCAGCGTTTGTTGATGCTCTGTCCAAGCCTCTCATCTGCTTACGCATCTTCTCACTTATGGAGAGTCCTGCTGCATCGTCTGCTGCTCTATTGATTTTATAACCTGAGGAAAGTTTTTCAGAAGATTTAGCCTGCTGGCCTGTTGTAATGCCAAGCATTCTGTTAGAATTCATCGCCGTCAAATTATGCTGGATAACCATATTATACCTCCATGTGGGTGCAGTCTCTCCCTCTGATCCGTAGAGTCCGAGCCTGCTGCTTGATACTTTAATTCAAAATAATAGTTACTTATTAAGTTGAGTGCGCTCCCACATCGATCATCCTTGACGATGTTTGTATTTGTTTTACACTCTATATATCGTTCCGATTTTCATTTACTTAACCCTTTTTTTTAATTTTTTTTGATTTTTTGTTTCAAATCACACATTATCCCATTTAAAAAGCAAGAAAACGCTGTATTTATGCGCCTTCTCACTTTTTTGAAATTTTGAATATTTTTATAAAAAAAGTTTCCTTTTCGTCCCTTTTTCAGATAAAAATCCACGTTTATATCAAAAATATTACTCTTTCTCTATCATTTTCAGGACATCCCTGACCTTTTCCACAGCATCAAAAAAGCCTCTGTATTCTTCAGGTGTCCATTTTTCCCTGATCCTCTGCTGCACTCCGGATATACCTATTACAGATGGGACAGATACTGCCACCCCCTTGCATCCATGCTCACCCATAAGCGGCGAGCATACACTTGTAATAGTCGGCCTTAAATTGATAATAGCATCCGCCAACTGGCATACACAGGTTGCTATACCGTAATGTGTTCTTCCCTTTGCTGCAATGATCTCAGCTCCCATCTTCCTGGTGTTGCATGCCAGCTCTGCTTTTATTTCATTATCCCATTTTAGGTCCATATTATTGCAGTACTCTTCTATAGGAATACCTCCAACCGTAACATGGCTCCAAACAGGCACCTGTCCGTCCCCGTGCTCACCAACCACATAGCCGTTTATAACGCCGGTACTAAGACCCACATAATCAGCAATTGTTCTCACGAGCCTTGATGAATCAAGGATGCACCCCGAGCCAAATACCATTCCGTTTGGAAGTTCCATCCATTCAGCCGCTTTATAAGTGAGAATATCCACCGGATTGGAAATAACAAGAAGAACACCTCTTGTGTAATACTTCTTAATAGAATCCGTTACATTTTTCATGATCCCTACATTATCATTTATGAGATCAAGCCTCGTCTCACCGTTCTTTCTTCCTCGCCCTGCAGTAATTATTATAAGATCACAATCCGCACAATCACTGTAATCTCCTGCATAGAGATCAGCTGTACCCATCCCGGGAAGACCATGCCTTATATCTTTAGCCTCACCGTCAGTCTTCTCATTATTAATATCAATAAGTACAATCTCTCTCGCAATGTCACGAAGAGCAAGCGCATAAGCTATGGAAGAACCCACATATCCGGCTCCAACTATAGCAACCTTTCTGTTTCCTATTACATAATTTCTTTTCATAGGCACCTCACGAAAAAGTAATTGTTCTCGTCAGTAGCGCAGGAAGATCATACCCATCCCAAATGAGGTCAAAGTCCATTGTCTTTCCGACAGGAACCACACGGTCAATCCCTTTGATTCCTTTTTTAAAAAGGTCTTTTACCACATCACTCTTTCCTATATAAGCGAGGGTCTGACATTTTTTGTCATCACAGACTCCCGATATTTCTTCAATACTATCGCATTCATATTCGTAAAAGAGTCCACTATTATCGAAACCTTCTTTAAGCGCATCGGTGATTTCCGGAACATTAACACGTATTATAAGGTTATCATCATGTTTTTCAATCTTTGTCCCGGGTGTTAGCGCTGCATAACCAAGTGCACTGGAAAGCTTATTCACCCCTTGTATAGGCTGATATCTGTATTTCTCCTTTACAAGTTTGTATTCCTCTTCCCAGAAAAGTTCCTTTGCTTCCCTGACACTACTGCCCATCCACACTATAAGCTTAGGACTAGTGCATGCATTTTGGTCTGTAAGAAAAGTATCGTTATAAAAATCCTCCGCAACTCTCTTCTTATTATCTATATTCATATAGAAATCGGAATCAATCACAGCTATGGAAAATCTGTCCGCGAAACATATTTCACTAGCTCGTGGAGGAATGGGAGATTTCCTTAGTTCATATATAGTCTGATCCCCACCCCATACTATTCTCACATCTGCCATACTACTGAAGGCATTATTTATTTCCTCATTTCGTTCATAGCGAACACATACTATATAAGGCTTGATATTATCATGTCTTTCAAGCACCTTCCTATATGCCGCCGTGATCATTTCAACCTGTTCAAAGTCCTTCGAAGGTACTCTTACAACATTGCTGTTGCCCATAAGGAGTGATGTTGTCAGCGAATACGCAAAGTTCACTGCAACATTTGACGGAGCGATATGAAAAACGAATCCTCTGCCGATGCGCATTCCGTCTCTATCATACCTTTCCTTCAGATTATTTAATGAAGCTTTCCTGATCCAGTAGGCATAAGTGATAACATCAGAGAACATCTTTGCTGCCTTGTCCGCCATTAGTTCCTTGGACACATCGTTAAGGAATGCCATTACATTTTCATCAAAAGGACAAAGTGCGGGCACAGTCCCCATCCCGGATACAACAAGAGCATCTCCCACAAGATAGGATATTCCTTTTTCAAAATCAAAACTTTGAGGCATACGTATCACTGCACCCCCTTAATTCAGCATTCTTAATTCTTCCCACTATCTTAAAATATTTTCCCTTCCTGCCACATGGACAATCATCCTCTCCAAGGATGATGCCTTCATCCTCCGTTAATAGCGAGTGCCCGGGATAGGATTCCGGTATAGCCGACACCACCTGTATAATTCCCTTTTCTCCAATTTGGGCCACAGAAAAATCAGAGGGTCGTCTGACGATTACATCAGAAAATATACTGGCATGAAGATGTCCACATTCACATTCCATATATATGCAGCCTGTCTGTTCCACCATCCCATAATAATCATAGATGTGTTTTAGTCCGCACACCTCTTCAAGACTCTTATGGAAATCCTCCTCGGAAACTGCCTCGGAAATAAGTTTCTTCCAACCTCCACCGTGAATAAGTATTCCCTCGGAAAGATCAATGCTTATTCCTTCTTCCTTTAACCTCACCAGTTCTTTATAGAAATGCTGCCATATCATGAAGGTAAAGCCAAACAGCAAAATCTTCTGTCCCATAAATTTCCCAAGAAATTCTTTCACACCTTCAACATCCAGTTCCATATTTTCATTAAGTGCGTATATCTTCTTTGTTCCAAAAATAGAAAAGCCCAGTATTCCTGCACCTCTTGCAGAAAACATCGCTCTGTCTTTGATTACATTTGGAGAATCTATTATGATCATAGGCATACGCTCGGATCCTGTGAAATCCGAAACAATTTTGACCATTGTTTTTTGCTGATTGGCAGATGTTGTTTTATCAAGATAAATCCTACTAACCGCCTGTCCCGTTGTCCCGGATGATGTCATCACCTTAATAACCTCTTCATCAGGAACAGACTTAAGCTCAAGTTCTTTAAAAAGTCTCACAGGTATAAAAGGTATGTCAGCGTATGTCTGCACACTGTTCCTGTTAAACCCTAACGCATCCGTCATATTTTTATACTTTGGACACTTGTCTATATGAAGATCCGTCAAGTCCATAAGTCTCTGTGTAAGCATTTTTCGTTTTTCAGCCCGGTCCAGAGAAAATGGTTTTATTTTGATAATATCTTCGTATGTCATGGCATTATTCCTATAGATACTTCTCCAATTTGCAATTAACAATATGCGCTATCTCTTCATATTCCTGATTGATAAAAAAGTGACCCTCACCAAGCTCATGGTAGTCATACTCACCGGTTATAAGCTGCTCCCACTTTTTAACGTCCTCAAGAGCCGTATCTTTTTCACAGTAAAAAAAAGTTGCATCGCATTCTATATTCTTACCGGTATCATTGAAGCGATATTCAAAAAAATGCTTGTAATCCGATATCATAGGTTTTAAATAAATGTCCGCAAACCTCTTATTATTCAGTAGCCTTTCATCTAATCCTCCCAGATCCTTAGCGCGTTTAAGTACTATCTCATCTGTAGGGTTTTGCTCCTGCCTAAGTTCAAGCGCTCTTGTCTGAGGCGACACTTCAGCAGCCACAAAGAAATGTTTGAGTTCTCCGGAAAGCCCGCCCCTTACAAGCATTTCATATCCCAGAAGCGTTCCCATACTATACCCAAATACTGCGTAAGGCATACTGTTATTCCTGTATTCCTTGCAGTACTTTATTGCATCCTCAAGCATCTCGGAAAGAGTTGACGATAGCGGTTCCTTAGCACGCACACCTCTCCCTGCATATTCCACAGGAATAACCTCTATTCTTTCATCGATAAGATCCGTAAGGCGTCTGAAAGATGCTATACTCCCACCGGCATATGGCAATATAAAAAGTTGTAGTTTTTTATCATTCATAGTATTTTGTAAGTTCTTTGTATAGAGTTTTACCTGAATCATTTTTCGGAATCTCATCTATAACATGAGATGTAAATGCTGCCGGGTTAAGCTTGGTCTTAGCAATGACAAACTCCTTTACCTTATCGGAATAGGAGTCATCAGTAACAAATATATGCAGATGATCGTCCACTCCGGCGCAGGCTACCTCGATACCAAACTCTGATTTTATAAGTCTGTCAACTTCATCCAGGTTTACTCTGTTTCCATATATCTTAAGGAATCTCTTTTTTCTTCCGACTATGTAGTAATATCCCTCCTCGTCAAACTGAGCCATGTCCCCGGTCTCAAGAATTCCGTTTCTCTCATCGCCTTTACACAAATCTTCTCCGCACTCGGCATATCCAAGAGTAACATTTTTTCCTTCATAGACCAGTTCACCTGTTACCATCGGTGTTGTTATATCATTACCGTCAACATCGATCAGTCTGAATTTTCCACCGGGAATGGCGATACCCATAGAGCCCTTCTTTTCAACAGATTTCTCCGGAGGCAGATAGCCCATTCTGGCTGTTGCTTCACACTGTCCGTACATTACAACAAATTGCCTTCCGGTCTCATCTGCATATCTGGCAAATTTCTCATGAAGATCAGGCAATAGTTTTCCGCCGGCCTGTGTCATGGTTCGAAGACTGGGCAGTTCCATCCTGTATATTCTGAGCTTATCCAACATCTCATAAGTATAAGGAACTCCTCCAAATGATGTTGCCTCCTTCTCTTTAAAGAAATTCCAGAATTCCTTTTGCATAAGGCCTTTATCTGTAATAAGGATAGTAGCACCTGCCAGCAAATGGCTGTTTATAATGGAAAGTCCATAGGTATAATTCATCGGTAATGTTGTAATTGGTCTCTCCGTTTCATCAAGTTCAAGATATTGGACAATAGACTCAGCATTAACCCGAATATTCGTATATGATTGTCTGACAAATTTAGGGGACCCGGTAGATCCTGATGTGGTGAGCAAAAGCGCAAGCTGATCGAACAATTCATATCTATTCGAATAAGCAGTCTTAAGAAGAACGTAGCCGTAACCTTTATATATAACTTCAAGTTCTTTCCACAAATCTGCCATATCTTCAGGGCACCAGATATAATCCGGATGGTACTTATCAAGAAGGCTGTCCCTGAATTCAACTTCTAGCTGAGCGTTTAACATAACAGGCACTATACCGTGATTCAGAAATGAAACATATCCTATTGCCGAACCAACAGCATTTCTGCAAAAGCAAAATACTAAAGAACGCTCTTTAAGTCCTCCGCATATCTCGTCTCCTGCCCTGTATAATTCCTCATAGGTCAGTGATACCCCGCATTCATCGATAATTGCATCATTTCCGGAATACTTCAAAAGATCAAACAGCATATCATTTCCTTCCTATATATACTCAACTTTTCTGTTGCCCTTAACCGCAGGTCTAAGATACTTAACATCTGTAAGTCCCATGGCAAAGCATATCAGCGCTTCTTCATTATTCTTTACTCCAAGTATCTCTCCTAATTCGCAAACATTGTTTATAGCAGTCTTCATGTCGCCTCTATACCCTGTTCCCACACCCAGGGAAGCTGCTTCAAGCTGCATCCTCTCCGCAGCTATCGCAGCATCAGTCAGATTAGCCTTGCTCCCGACAAACACAACCATATACTCTGCATTCCACAGTATTTCATCTCTTTTTGCATCAAGTCGCATTGTAGATGAATACAAAGGATTAATAGTCCCTGTCTTCGATACTTCCTCGACAAGGTAGTCCAAAGCCTTGCCATATATTACCGGAAGCTTTTCCTTTACCAGGATAATTCTTGCTGATTTCCTATTTCTGTCAGTAGGAGCACTCTGACCTGCAAAAATAATCCTTTGAAGCACATCCTCTGTAATAGCTTTGCCCTTTATATACTTCCGTACAGTTCGCTTTCCGGCCATAAGCCCAAGAAGTTCATCCTGTTCTGCTTCTGCGTCAAGGAGCTTGCCTCCGCTTATCGCATCTTCAGGACAGATAGCATTACAATGTCCACATTCAAGGCATCTTCCACGTTCTTTGAACGATGCTTTTTTCGCACCGTTTTCTGAATCAACAAGAATCAGATACTCATTGATACAATCAGAGACACACTTCCCGCATCCTATGCATTTTTCAGCATCTATCACCCTACTCATTGCATTTTCACCATTTGAGATTTAAGAGCATCAACAATCTCTATCTCCATTATTGGTTTCTCATCTTCATTGATATATGCCGTGCATACTCCCTTTGCTATACCTCTTTTAAAGGAGCCTAGCTTCGCTTCAATTCTTATCACATCCCCCGGTCCGGCACTTTTTGTCATTCGCAATGGCCCTATAGACGAGATCACAGGAATTTCAAATTTACTTCCATCCTCCGTTTCCTCTGCTTTTAAAAAAGTTGCCGAAAAAGTCTGAGTCATACTCTCCAGAAGCAGTGTCAGCGGCAAAATAGGATTTCCCGGATAGTGGCACTCAAAAAACCAGTCATCTTCTTTTAAGACAATCTCTGCCTCAGCACAGTTATTGCCTACTTCAAGCGAATGTAATATCATGAAGGGATACCTGTTTGGTATCAAAGAGTAGATTTCCTTACCGTATTTTTTCACGCAAAACCTCCGCAAGAAGTCAAAGATTTAATTCCTTAACAATATGGTCTATTCGACTGTATATCCCATCCTCATTAAGGCCATAATCCTTCAGTAATGCCTCATGCGAAGCTCCATGTGGATACTCGTCATCAAATCCCATTTTAAATATCGGAATACGGTCACAAAGTTCAGAACATGCTTCCGCAACTGCGCCTCCCAGTCCGCCTACAATACTGTGCTCTTCTATAGTCAGAATCGCTCCTGTCCTTTTCTGAAGTCCAAGGATAAGTTCTTTATCAACCGGCTTAACGGTATGAAAATCATATACTGCGATTTCCTTTCCTGTATCCTGAGCATACTTCCTTGCTGCCTGTATCGCAGGATAAACCACTGGTCCATTAGCCAGAATACTTACGACTCCATCCTTTATGATCGGAACTGCTTTTCCAATTTCAAAATCATAATCATCCTCGTAGACAACCGGTATCCCAGTCTTGTCCATAAGCCTGATGTAAACTGAATCCTTATATTTTATTGAAGCCTCAACAATTTTCACTACTTCCGTACAGTCTGCAGGTGTCACCACAGCAACATTGGGAATGGATCGCATGATTGCCACATCTTCTATTGTGCAATGTGTAAATCCAAGCTCACCATACGCAACGCCGCCCGCAAGCCCTGCCATGATCACCTTCTGATGCATATATCCCTGATTCACACGTATCTGTTCCAGACATCGCATTGACTGAAAAGGTGCAAAAGTCGAAGTAAATACGGTATACCCCTCGCTCGAAAGGCCGGTAGCTATACCCATCATATTCTGCTCAGCAATGCCGACATTTATCACCTGCTCAGGAAGGTCCCTTGCCATGCTACTTAGTCCCGCAGAATTTGTGACATCCGCAACCACGGCTATTATGCCCGGATCTTCCTTTGCAAATTCTGCCACTGCGGTTCCAAAGGTTGGTCTCTCTCCTAAAATTGACCATCTTTTTGCATTCTTCTTGTTATATTCCATACCTCAGTCTCCAAAGCCAAGCTCACTAAGTCCCTGCTCATATGCCTTCTGAGTAACTACCGCATGATGCCAGGAATTATCATTTTCCGAAAACGAAAAGCCCTTTCCTTTTACTGTATCCATGATCACAGCCAGAGGTTTTTCGGAATCTTTTTCAGGATCAAGAGCACTGCAAAGCGCCTCGATATCATGTCCATCGACTTCTTTTGTTTCCCATCCGAAAGCATCCAATTTTTCTTTCATATTTCCAAGCGGCATCACATCTTCTGTGGCTCCGCTAAGCTGGAATCTATTACAATCTATTATTGCAACCAGATTGCCAAGCCTGAATTTTGGCGCTGCCATAAATGCTTCCCATACGGAACCCTCATTGCATTCTCCGTCACCAAGAACAACATATACATGGTTATCAATTTCTTTCTTAGCACAGGCTATAGCTACTCCGATTCCTATAGACAATCCCATTCCAAGAGAGCCGTTAGTAAACTCAATTCCAATATTCCTGTTTTTGACAGGGTGACCAAGCAGACTACTGCAATCATCTTCAAAGGTGTCCTTAAGAGATTCATCCATAAGTCCGGCCTCAATAAGCGCAGAATATAGTCCAAGTGAAGAATGGCCTTTGCTCAGGATACATCTGTCTCTCTCCTGTGCTCCCATGCCTACAACTCTTGTATTCATCACGCCAAAATAAAGCACAGCCATTACATCAGCAATAGACAGCGCTCCGCCCATATGGGCAGCATGACCACCGGCATGCTTACCCATATCAAGTATCAGCTTTCTCATATTCCGGGCATGATTTTCAATCTCTGAATAGTCAAACCTCATCCTTCTCCTCCGGGAATAAACTCGCGCATAATATCAGGAAGTGCTATCTTCAGATCTGCAGATAACGCATATTCACCGTTTACCTTTGCCTCAACATGACCCGAAGCCACACCTCTCCTAAAGCTCTTTAAAAAGCCCTCAATTATCATGGTATCCCCGGGAATAACCTTTTTTCTCATACGAAGATTATCTACATTAAGGAAAGCCGTTTTCTTCCCCTTATGCTCAGGAATAGACAGGAAGGTCATTATAAATGTCTGCGCCAAAATCTCCATCTGAATGAATCCGGGTACATTGGGCTCATCCTCAAAATGAGCAGGGAAAAACCACTCATCATAAGTGAAATTCTTCTTGGCTCTCACATACTCCCCGGGTCTGACCTCTTCAACAACATCAAGAAAAAACAGCGGATAGCGGTTTTGCTGATATTGCTGTATCTCATACGCCCCAATATTATATATGGGCTCATACTTAGTCTCCATATACGATATCCTCCATCAGATCTCTACATCGTACTTCTTAAGGATCTCGATTCCCTTTGCAAATGAACTGAACTCAACGATATCATCGGTCTCAAACTGAATATCGAATGCATCCTCGATAGCAGCAATAAGGCCCATGTGACCAACAGAATCCCATGCCGGTATTCCCTGATACTCAAGTCCTTCAACCTGATCGCTTTTAACATCAAGACTTTCTGTAAAAGCTTCAACATATTTTTCTTTGTTTGTCATGATAATGCCTCCTTTTTATTCATCCTCCTCAAGGAAGGGATTTTCTGTCGAATAGTATCTGTCTCTTCGTTTGTTGTAATCTATGTCTTCCACCGGTATACCAAGGTACTTAAATATCTCAAAGAGATATTTGCCGTAGTGGTCGAACATTATCGCCGCATGGTGCGGATAATTTTTTTCAACCAGCACATGTCTGTAAAATCTGCTCATGTCCCTAATGGCAAATATTCCGATACTTCCATAAGACTTTGTTGCAACCGGCAATATTTCACCCTGAGCAATATATGCTTTGATTTTCGTATCCGACGCACTTTGAAGTCTGTAGACAGTTGTCGGTCCGGGCACAAGGTCTCCCTCTATGGTACCCTTTGTAACATCCTCGGGCAGAGTCCTTGCCATTATCCTCTGATTACATAGCTTGCAGCTTGAAAGCTTGCATGAAGAAGTATTGCCGCAGTGGAATCCCATAAACAAATCGCTGTTTTTGTATGGTCCTTTAAGGAATTCCTTCCCTTCAATATCAGCTTTATACATATCCTTCGGAACTGTATTATTTATATCCAGGATAGTTACCGCATCCCTAGATATACATGTTCCGATATACTCAGACAAAGCTCCGTATATATCAACCTCACAGGAAACAGGATATCCTTGCGCTGTAAGTCTGCTGTTCACATAGCAGGGTACAAATCCGAACTGAGTCTGAAATGCCGGCCAGCACTTGCTTGCTATTGCCACATACTTACGCTGTCCCTTATGATTTCTTATCCAATCCTTCAAGGTAAGCTCATACTGCGCAAGCTTTGGAAGCACTTCCGGAAGTGCATTCCCATCTCCCAGCTCATTTTTCATATCCTCAACTATCTCATCTATCCTAGGGTCATCTGCGTGCTTGTTGTACGCTTCAAAAAGATCAAGCTCTGAATTTTCTTCTATCTCCACATGAAGATCATACAGTGGCTGGATCGGCGCGTTACAAGCAAGGAAATTGCTGGGTCTTGGTCCAAATGATATAAGCTTTAAATTTCTAAGTCCTATAAGAGCACGAGCAATCGGAACAAAGTCATGGATCATGTCCGCACATTCCTCTGCGTCACCCACGGGATTCTCGGGAATATAGGCTTTGGTCTTTCTGAGTCTCAAAGCATAACTGGCATTCAGAAGGCCGCAGTATGCATCTCCCCTTCCGTCAAATAGATCCTCTTGGGTCTCCTCTGCCGCAGCGCAGAACATAACAGGCCCGTTATAACAATCGGCAAGCATAGTTTCCGATATCTCAGGGCCAAAATTGCCAAGATAAACACACAATGCATTGCAACCCTCTTTTTCAATATTTTTGAGAGCCCTTGCCATGTGAAGTTCGCTCTCGACGATGCATATAGGACATTCATAGATATCATCTGTCCCATATTTTTCCACATACTTTTTGACAAGTGCTTCGCGCCTGTTTACTGATAATTCTTCAGGAAAACAGTTCCTGCTCACTGCTACAATTCCGATTTTTATATCCGGCACATTATTCATAAAAGCCCCACCTCATTCGAATTACTGTGTATTCCTGGTATTTGGTCTGTCCTGATCTCCATCCGCCTTAAAAATAACAATGTTTGTTCTGGACTGATAGTAGTTTTTTATGTTCTCCTTCACAAATGGCTCAAAATAGTTGGGGATTATCGTATCTCCGTCAGGATCGAGAAGTTCAAATCCCGCTTCATCCAAATGGTAGTCCGATAAATCAGACACCATCAAATCTATATATTCATATTTTTCTGCTTTCATCAGCATATGAAGCGCTTTTCCAAGCTTACTTAGATGCCCCGGATTTCCTCTGTAATCCACAAGCCTTAATAATCTTCTGTCAAGCAAAGTTACCTCTCTTCCAAAAAGCACTCCCACCGGCTTACTTTTCTCATCAGTTACAATCCATTTTCTATATGAATATACAGGATGATTAAAATACCTTTTTTCAATAAACTTAGGAGACTTATATATCATCCTCTCATTTTTCTCGTCTAAATCGTATGCGCTTAGTAGGTCATCAAAGTTTTCAACTTCCCGAAGCCCATAACCTGTTTCATGATAATCGGATATTTTGCTTCCTTCTCCCGGTGATGCTACAAGATAATCCTCAAAGTCAGGATTAAGCATGTAATACTGCTGCATTATTCCGGTCACATGCTTAAATACTTTTATATAAAGCGGAAGAATCGTTTTTGAATTTGTTCCGCTGGCAAAATGCTCCTTTTCGCCAACAAGAGCCATCTGTCTCTTCATAAGCTCCAGACCTGACATAGGCAGAATATCTTTAGTCACGATCTTAGTCATAGCCGGAGAAATATTTTTATTATTTTCATCGTAGGCCACAAACCCGACAATCCCAATTAATCCGCCGCTTTTTCTCTCCATAAGAACAAAATTTATATTCTTATTATCGCCGTATTCATTCCTTCCGTACTGCCACAAAAACAATTCCCTGTCATACGAAAAAATATGACTCTCGCTCCATTCATCATGTATAAACTTCATGATATCGGGAACGTCGTTAACGTTTGCCAATCGAAAATTATACTGCTCTTCATATCTGTTCATACTACTAACACCCTGCTTCAGTAATCAATCTTAAGATAGTTATCGGATTTTGGAGGAAAATCATTACAATCAAGTCTGGGAAGTAAGTACCTGTCATCTGTATCAAGATCCGCAACTGCCACTTTCGTTGTAAGTCCAAGAACACAGCCCCTGCTTTTAATATAATTGACCACCTCATCATTAGTGCTTCCGTAAGGATAATTCATAACCCATCTGTCAGAATCAACAAATGTATTCATGGCATCCAGCGCTTTTGAAATATCCTCCTGCATCTCTTTAGTATTAAGATTCCCCAGCCAGTAATGACCATACCCATGAACTCCGATATGCATGCCGTGCCTTTTCATGGCACGAAGCTGATCCTCGTTCACATATAGTTCATAAGAAATCTTTTCCTCAGAAACATCGACATATTTCTCGAATAATTCATCGCAAATAATACTTCTCAGTTCTTCGGGAAGAACTGTTTGAAGCATCCTCTTTATGAAAATAATCTCTCCGGAATCGAATCTGTTTGCTTTGCCATATTCATGAAATAACTCTTCATTGTCCGGATAGTCATACTCTTTGCCCCTGTAATAATCCATTCTCTCGCAGACATTTTTCAAAAGTTCTTTTTCGTCAGTTGCATTGGCAAGAATATAATGGACTTTGTTCACATCCAGCATTTTATGTTCTGCCAGAGGCTGTGCCGGAATAAAAAATGAACCCTGTATTCCTTTTTCATCAAGTATAGGAAATACATAAGTATAGTTATCGATATAGCCATCATCAAAGGTTAATAGACAGGCATTATCCGGAATATCACCATTTCCTTCCGCAACAACAAGCAGTTCTTCCATTGTTATCAGATTAAACCTGCTACTTAAAAAATCTATCTGTTTTCGAAAGGCATCTACACTTAACCCCTTAATATTCTCATATCTCCCATGCTCAAGATCCCTGACATAGTGATACATCACGATGTGGATTTTTTTCATCTCTGCCTCCGTTACAGGTTACTGCCGTTTTCCTATTTCAATGGCTTTTTCAACAACTTTTCTAACCTCTTCCTTCATGTCAAATGAGTATTTTCTTACATAGTTTTCTTTAGCCTGCTCCGACATCTGCTTGTAAAATGTTTCATCATCTACATACTTAATGCACAGTTCTTTCATTTCTCCATAGTCATTGCATACAAACTCTTCACCAACAACATAAGCAACATCGCATTCAGGCAGTGTAACAACAGGTTTTCCAGCCTTAATACTGAGTTTTGCGCTGGTTCCGCCCCCGCCTCTTTTGGGATTAACAAAGAGATCTATCTGCTTAAGCCCCTCTTCAAGTTCCTCGCAAAAGCCCATATTTATAACTTTATCGAATAATTCATCGTCAATTACTTTCTCATAACCTCCTATAAGGAGTATTCTCACATCTTCGCAGTTTTTAACCACGCATTTTAGAACATCCCAGAAATTATCCGTTAACTCTTGGTCCAGTCTGTTCCCAACTACAGCAATAACAAAATCATCCTCGCCAATACCATTATCACTTCTTAGGCTTGAATTGTGCCATTTGGTTTCTTCATCAAAATCAGCCTCCCTGAATTGCATCCTGGCTGTTTCCTGTCCTAATGAGTGAAGAAAATCCTCTACCTCACCATCTGATTCTGTCTCGAGGCACTTTAGCATCAGATGTCCCGTCCCTGTCTCGTAGCCTCTTCCGCATGCCAGTGTTACATAGGTAGTCATCGATTCAAATATCTTATCAAAGCAATACATGCCACCTATCTTCCATACCAGTTCAGGTCTCATCGAATATATATCTCCAAAAAATGATGTCAGTTTATCCCTATCATCTTCATATGTATTAACCTGATAACATGGAACTTCTATCCCAAGCATCTTAACCCTAAAATAGCCATCCGGAAAAATCTTATTGGGAATAGACATTACGCCAACCCAGTATTGTGCAATCAATTCTATATCAAACGGATATCCCTCTATGACAACCATGACTTCATATCCAAGTTCCTGTAAATATTTAACAGCTGTTATGACCCATCTGGTTGGAGCATGCGTCTCACCTAAAAGCATGTATGTTGATATGACAATAAGCTTATGATCTCTATCCGCATAGTGAATCATTGGTATCTGGACATTCAGTCCGTTAAAATACTGTTTTGCTACAATATCATTAAGCTCTCTATCCTTTTTGTACTCCTTATTAATTCCTCTACGGAAATAATTTGATCTTGTCTGAAAAGCAATAGCACAGGTTCGAAGTATATCAAGCTTTCCTTTTGCAAGTTCGGATTCTATATAACCAAGACACGCTTCTTCCGAAGTCGCATAGTATAATGCGGAAAATGACAGTAGGAACATCTGAATATCATTACCCAAAGCGATACTTAATCCATGAAGAAAATCTTTCATATCAATCCCGGCAATTTTCTCAGATATCTGCCCGGATATCGCATCCATCTTAGTTTTATTTTTTTCAAAATTGGACTCTATGAGATCTGCAGTAAGTGTGCAAAGTTCTTCAAACGTATCGTCGTTCATTTCAACCTCGATTCCAACTCATGGATCGTCTCTATGAATCTATGCTTTGTATCACATAAATACTCAGCCCTTGCTTTTGCTTTATCAGACATTGCCTGATAATAATTTTTGTCATTTACAAGTCTTTTTATCCTGTTTGCCATCTCTCCATAAGTTTTATCAACAAATTCCTCTCCCACATTGTAGGCGACATCTCCATAATCAAGTGAAACAGGAACAACCCCCTTGCTCATAGCTTCAACTGATGAAGTCCCTCCGCCAAGTCTCGTGGGATTGAGATAGATATCGCAAAGCTCCATATGTGACAGAATATCATTCACAAACCCTATATACATAGTATGTTCCTTAAACCACTCATCCCTGCTGCAGGCTTTATCATAATTTCGATAAGTACCCATAAACACAATTTTCATATTCTCATCGACAAAGTCCTTTACAAAGTCTATAAATTCTTCATTTACTTCCATGTCAAGGCGCCCACCAATAACTCCAAGAACCACCTTATCTTCCGGTATCCCATACTCTTTCCTTGTATGTTGTTCTGTCTGCTCCTTCAGATCGGAAGTGAAAACAGATGGAATCAAAGCATCTCTGCTTCCACCATAGGACTCAAGTTCTTTATAGACTTCCTCCGTCGGCTTAACTGAATATGTAAAAAAATCAGTGTAATCATATTGTAGCTGGCTTGGTCCCATCCCAACACAGAGAACAGGAACAAGTTTATTAGCTAGACTTGCAGTAATATTATATCCTCCGATATTTATGATGAATTTTGGTTTTATCTCCTTAATATTTTCAAGTAAAACCCTGATAATTCGCGGGTCTGGCATCCTGAATTCACATTGAAAATACGGTATTTTTACATCATCGTCACTGACTGTATCTATATTATCCAATTTCTTAACCGTGCTTTGGATTGCCATCCTGTAAACAGGAATGGCACCATGTTCAGGCAATACATCATTGGTATTAATAATAAGAACTTTCCTATCTCCCTCCTGTATAAGAGCTTTTGCCCTGAAAAAACAGCTTTTTGTAGGTCCATGAGCGATAGCTACAAACTGAGAAGTGATAATTATTACGTCTTTCTCGCTCCTCTCGTCTAATGGGATTCTCTGTAAATCCATTCCTACGCGTTTCTCATACTCGTCAACTATATCCTTATAAATTTTCATAAAGAGCACTTTTGTTTTCGAGGATATGACAGACGGCATATTAAACTGCAAATTCCTGCATTGGGACCACAAAAAATAAATATGAACCACATCCAGTTGATTATTGCGTATAAGTTCAAGGAAATCCTCATACATATCCGGATTCGGATCCAACAAAACCCGTAACTGCAAAAAGCTCAATAATTTAACCAGATTAGCTCCATCAGCACTAAGCTTTTCAGTATACTCTGTATCCAATTTCGTTCGTATTTCTTTTAATACAGCCTTACTGTATTCGCCAGAAAGTACCTCGTCGCCAAGGGCAAGCATTTTATCCGCGTATTTAAAAAACTCTTCATCATCCAGCACTGCCGATATTCTTCTTTTTAAATCCTTTGCCTTTTCATCCACAATATCCACCACCTTTTCAAAAAAAGCCACAGCTGCATCAAACTGTTAAAAGGACATGATCAGTCGGCCAGATACCCCTTCCGTAAAACCTTAGATACATCTTATAATCATCCCTGATTTCATCTATCATTCTCGGAATCCTAAAAATATCAGACGGTAAATGATATGTGCAAATAAGAAGCTTTGGTTTTTCATTCTTTATATGATTTTTGGCCCCTGCTATGGCATCTCTCTCAGCTCCCTCTATATCCATCTTTATCATTGTAACCGGCTCTGTAATATCATCATCAAGGGCAACTATCCTGGCTGTCATGCCTGTATCCTCTTCAGTAACTTTAGTTCCTGCCCCTTTTCCTGTAATGTGTAATTCTCCGGTTTCTTTACCCACGCCGCATTGGCGATAAATCACATTCGGAAGACCTCCCAGATTCTCCTGCATGATTTGCATAGTATCCTGGTTAATTTCATAGACATATATTTTCTTATATTCAGGATAGTTATAGAAAAATTTCATGGCCGAATCTCCGGTATAAGCTCCGCAATCCACAAAAATCTCATCCTTGTTATCCGGTAGTATATCCAAATCAAAATATTCGTCGAAAACAGTTTCATGAAGATCACCAAGTCGTGTTATGTCAAACGAATACCAATACTCTACAATCTTTATCAAAATCATTCTTGACCTGTTATCCTCAAGTCTAAAAAAAAGCCACTTGAAATTTTCTATTTCCGACTTCATCATATTCACATACTCAGTAATGAGTGAATAATCATTGTCACGATCACTTATTTTCCCTGTAAGAAATGTGTATCTTCTTGGAAGATCCTCAAATGCCTCTCGTAATTTTTTCGGCTTTGTTCCCAGAGTCTTTTTTGTATTTGCGATAATAATGTCGCTGTCAACCAGCTTAAAATAATCGTACAATCTCCAAAATCTTGCCTCCAAGTCCCTTGAGGTTCTCTTCGTAAGAGACTCATTCCAAACATTAACCATTTCCCTAAGCGTATCAACAGAATCCTCCGGCGCCACTTTACCTGATTCTAGTCTGATCACCTCTGACCAATACAATTCCCTGTTAATTGTGCCCGCACAAGCCAGTAATGATTGACAGGCGCCTTCCGGAACTATGCGATTATCAATATTCTTGAATAATTCCTTACTTAATTTTATTGTCTCAACTATTTCTTTTTTCATATATTAATCAACTTTCCCAGCTTGACAGATTTTTATTATATTTAATTAACCCAGATTTTCTAAACTCCTCCAAAAGGCTTCCTGCATCTTCGACTAGATTTTCGTAATAGGCAGCTGATTCCGAGAGCGAATCAATTGCTTCATCCTCTCTTCTTAGATATAAAACCTTCTGCGGAATAGAATACATATCTTCAACCCAGAATTCTTCAAGCATGGAATTCATTTCCAACAAAGGTAGTCTTTTACGTATCTTATCAGCTTTCTGCAATAGAGCATCATATTCGCTACCATTCATCCTATGTGTCCTTGTCATGTTAAGGAGTTTATAAAATAGATCCTTAAGCTCGTTTGCCATCTCTTTTATCTCATCAAGTTCATTTTCCCATGAAGATAATTTTGCCCTGACCCTATCCATTCCCGCTTCATCCACACAAAACGGAAGCTTGTCGAAAGCACCTGCAACGTCAATACTATTATTCTTTACCAGTCTTGCTGCTTCTCGTAGAGACATAATATAAGTCCCCTCAATAAAAGCGCCTCCCTCTGTTGCATCAATTACTTTGATATCCGGATTTTGTCTGATCTGTCTTGAATAAAAATCACGATATCTGATCCAAATTTCGTTGCTCTTTACAGTACCTCCGTTTACCGAAGGTACCTCATACGAACCCTCGAGTCCTGCCATTCCATCCTCAACACAATCCGCGTGATGTTTTCCATTTAGGTAGGCCAGGTCCTGCCCCACCAATATCACTTTCCCAGCTCCAAGAAGAGTCATAACAACGTATGCCGCTCCGGCCACGTTACCCCCAAGATCCAGGTTAGAATTGAATCCTTTTCCATCTCCAAGGAGTTCTCTCTCATAGCTAATTTCATCAAAGAATATAAGATTTCCCTCTGATAGAATAGTCACCCTATCCTGCGTATATGCGTTTAGTTGATATGAGCAGATTATCGGTATTTTCAATTCCAATGCATACTCTAGATATTCAGAGTTCTTTTCTGCATCAACTGATATTGCCGCATCAGGTACAATATCATATTTTTTTAGTGTGCTAAGAGACCTATCGGTTGCTAAAAGAAAAGCATGTCCTTTTAGCTCATTTAACTTTTGCACATTGATATTAAGTGATGGTCCGGCAGAAATGATAACGCCTACAAATCCATCCGGTATCCTTTCCTTTAAATCTGACAAAAGATGCGCCTTGTCTAATATTGTCCAGGCGTGAATCCTACATTTTAGTGCATTCCGGCCTCGGCTCTTCTTGAAATTTCTAAGAGAAACGCTTAGTGTTCCCACCTCCTCGCAAATATGATTAAATGCCGCATCAGAACTGTAAAACGGTGTAGTTACACTGAATATCTCCGGCTTATTGACTATTATGTCATTATGGATTACACTAGTCATTTGATTCTTTTGTGAATTGCTGATAAAAAGATGCACTCTTGAATTGTTGATGATATCCGTGATATCATCGCACGCACATATGTAGGAAAAAAGCGCCTCAGACGGTTCATAAACATACAATTCAGTATCAGGGCGCATTGAAGCAAGCAAAGCTTTTATAAATACCCCGGTAGAAAACCCAAAAACAAGTACATCTGTTTTCCGCAGAGCCTTCATTCTGTCAATTGCCCACACCTTTGCTTCATGCGAAGGGCTGTAACTGCTGTTAAGCCTTAGAGCTCTACCATTAAAAGCATTTTTTATATACAAGACTGGCTCCCCACTCCGTGATATTTCTACATAATATTTTTCATTTTCATCTTTACCAATTGCAGGACGTAATCCATATCGTTTCTCAAAACAATCAAAATTCTTTTGCCTGACTCCAGAACTTGGAGGAATCACTGAGCCTACTCCGTTAATATCCGTCATCATATCCCCTCAATAGAATCATATTTGCTACTTGGAAATCCATCCCTATATTCGATCTATCTTTCAGCCTCTTTTTCTTTCTCGAAATCCTCTTTCCCTCTAGCAATTGCTTCTTGAAGTTCTTTTTTTAGGCTCATGCAATCTTCAGGATATTTGCCATAAAACTTCATTGCGCTCTCAAAAACAGGGATAGCCTCTTCATTGTTTCTAACCATAAATGTATAATCCGGGATTGAGTACAAATCTTCTATCCAAAACTCTTCCATTAGTGTATTAATTCTTGTTCCATAGATTTCAAGCCTTAACTTATCCATTTTATTTAATTTTTTGGCAGCAGCAGCATCATCAATATTCTGATATTTACTAATCCTAAGCAGCTGTCTGCATAGAACTTCAATCTCTTCAGAATTCTTCGCTATCATATCAAGATCTTTTAACCACTGATCCTCACATTTTAGCGTTTCCTCATACTCTTTATCATCCTGTGCGAACGGAAGATCATCGAATATTTTTTGAAGATTGTACTCCTTTGTGCATACAGTATCTGCAACCTCCGCAAGTGTCATTATCTCCGTCCCTTCAATAAAGGCACCTCCCTCAGTAGCATCTATAACTCTCATATCAGGATTTGCAGCTATTCTTCTCTCAAAGAAATCCCTAAAACCTATCCACATGTCATTACTTACGACTGTTCCCCCATCTATCCCGGGAATCTCTCTGGTCTTTCCCGTAGGAGTCCCATCGCTTCTCTTGTCCGCGTGATGCATTCCGTTCAAAAAAGCAAGGTCCTGTCCTATAAGTATCACGGTTTTAATATCCAAAAATTCGCATACGGTAAAAGCACCTCCTGAAACATTCCCCCCCTGATCAAGCCCATTTTGAGCTTCTACCTTAGGTCCTATCAGATCGTATTCATATCCAAGCGCATGATAGAAAATTCTCCTGTCATAAAAAAGTTTCTGACTATCTATGTTAAGCTGATACGAACATATGACAGGAATATCCCTTGCAACCTTAACATTCATAAAGTCCGGACTCTTTTCGGCATCAAGGGATATTATTGCATCCGGTGTAACATCATATTCATCTAAAACTATCAATGCTCTGTCTGTTGCCAGAATAAATGCATGACCTTTTATCTTTTTTAACACTTCTACATTTTTTCTAAGAGAAGGCCCAGCAGATACTATAATAAGCGGAATATCCTTAGGTATTCTGTCACGTAAATCCGCAAGAATATGAGCATTTCTCATATGATTCCATGCATACATTCTGCATCTTAAGGCATTTCTTCCTCTATCCTGCTGATAGCAAGCTGTAGAAGCCATTACATTTTCCATTTCAGCGCAAACCTTAGTAAACGCCTCATTTTCAGAATAAAAAGGCGTAATTATTCCTTTAGATTCCGGCCTAAAGGTTGCAAGGTCATGCACCATATCATTTGAGATATTTTTCCGCTGATTATCTGTAACATACAATTTAATCCTTGGCTCCATGATAATGTCACTCAGGTCAGCAAAGGCGCAAACAAATGAAAATAAATCTTCCAAAGGCTCAAAGACAAAAAACATGGAATCAGGTCTTAGTTTCTTGAATAAAGCCCTTATAAAAACACTGGTTGAAAACCCAAGAATAGCTAATGTTGTTCTCCTGTTAAGAATTTCCTGCTTTTCTGCCCATCTGGCTGCTTCATAAGAAGGATTGTATATACTGTTAAGACGAAGATCCTGACCCGGAACGGCATCCCTGATATACAGTACTATTTCCCCGTCATCAGCTTCTTCCATCCTGTATTTCTTATCTTCATCCGGGTTAATTGTGAGTTCTTCCCCGTATCTTTGTTTATACAGCTCAAAATTCTTCTCTCTAATTTTCTCATCTTTTATTATTGCAGTTCTTTGCATTTTATCAGCTGCCATAGCATTTCCTCTTAATCTTATCCGCTTATCGAAGCAATTAGTTCCTGCTTTAAACTTTTGCAATCCTCAGGAAGATTTGAATAGAATGTTCTAGCGTTTTCAAGTACAGGTAGAGCCTCTTCATTATTTCTGATAAAAAGAACAAATTCCGGTATAGAGTAAATATCCTTAATCCACAAATGTTCCATGAGTTCATACACACACTTCTTATGTATTTTCAATTTACACTCTCCAAGCTGTTTTCTCTTTCTGGAATATTCAGCATCGTTTATATCATGATATTTGCATGCTTTGATTAGTTGCGAACATATTGCTTCCAATTTCTTCGAAATATCGGATATTTCATCAAGATCACATATCCATTGTCTTATTATTTCGACAGTTTTTTCTTTCTCCTCTAGTGTTTGGGTGTATTCCAGATTTTCGAAAAGCTTGCCGCAGTCAAAAATGTCTCTACTTAGTTCATCAGCAACTTCATCAAGATCCTTTACCCCGGCACCATGTATTTTCGCACCGCCTTCAGTTGCATCAATTACAGAAATGTCAGGGTCCATTGCTATCTGTCTCTCAAAAAAATCTCTGAAAGCTATCCACGCCTCATTTGTTTCAACCTTATCCTCTATACTACCTTCAACATATTTCCTTTCTATATTTGGTATTCCTTCTTCTTTATCATCCGCATGATGTTTTCCGTCTATAAACGCCAAGTCCTGTCCAACAAGTATTATCCTTTTTATGCCCAGATTCCTACATACAACATATGCCGCACCAGCAACATTCCCTCCATGGTCAAAATCCTGCTCGCCAACAATATCACCAATCAGCTCCTGCTCATATTTAAGGGCATGAAAGAATACACACCTTCCTTCAAATAATTTCTGAGTTTCCGAGTTAGTTTGATACGAACACAAAAGATAAGTGTCATTATATACATCAATTTTCAAATAGTTTGAACTTTTTCCTGCATCCATGGTTATTATTATATCCGGTTTAATATCATGCTCTGCAAGAATACTTGCCGCTCTGTCCGTACAAATAATAAAAGCATGGCCCTTTATCTTTTTTAACACTTCGACATTCTTATTAAGAGATGGTCCTGCGGAAACAATTACCGCTGCTACTCCGGGTTTTATTCTCGCTCTTAACTGTGGTAATACATATGACTTATCCATATGATTCCAAGCGTACATCCTGCACCTGAGAGCTTCTCTGGCTGTTCTTTCCTGAAAATCACTGCTTGTAGCCATGGCAGCTTCAAGCTGATGGGATACATTCTTAAAGAATTCATCCTCTCTATAGAAAGGTGTTACTATTTTCTCAGTTTCAGATCTGTAGGTTATAGCTTCGCTAAGAAGCGCATTTGTCATACTGTTTATCTGATATTCAGTTATAAACCAGTTTATTCTTACATGTGAAATAATGTCTGTGAAATCCGCATATGCGCAGACATAAGAAAAAAGAGCTTCATTTGGCTCATAAACAAAAAAGGTCGTATCAGGACGATACCTATCCAAAAGCATTCGAAGATATATGCCTGTAGAAAAACCCATAATAATAGTCGTAGTTCTTCTATTTGGAACTTCTAGCTTTTGCGCCCACCTTGTTGCTTCATACGAAGGAGAATATATACTGTTTATTCTTAGATCCCCACCAGATAAGGCACCATTAATAAATAGTACCGGCTGTCCATCATATGATGTTTCTATCCTGTACATTTTATCTTCAGTCGGATCCACCTTAGGCCTTATATTGTATCTTTTTTCAAAAGCATCGAAATTTTTATTTCTAAGGTTCTCATCCTTATGTAATTCGTTTATTTCCTTCCCCTCAAAAGTCATAAACCGCTTACCTTAGATTTACTATTTAATCCACTGCTCAATCTCTCTGTTAAGATCATGATGAAGAATATCCGCTACAAGAATATAATCCCCCGCCTGATTAGCCTCAGCCAATCTTGCAAAGTCAGCCTGCCACTCTTGCATCTGAGATGCATGCTCAGCATCTGCTTTTCCACTTTGAACCAGAAGTTCTGTAAATGTGACAAGAAGCTTCATAACCGGTGCAACCATTTCAGGTCCCCCCGGTTTTCTTTGGTAAATAGTATCTGCCGCCTTCTCATTATTGGCAATCACCTGTTTGCCCATATCCTGTAACTGGCTCATAAGCCCCCCTAAAAATAATCAGACACTTCAATTAATATATTGATAATTATATCATGAAATACCGCTATTTGAAAAGGACTCTCCCTTTCGGGAGAGCCCTCTCTATGGTGTACGAAATGTACTCTAGTATCGCTAACGTTATTAGCCGAGGAGTGAAAGAACACCCTGATTGGACTGGTTAGCCTGAGCAAGCATTGACTGACCTGCCTGAGCAAGAATGTTATTCTTGCTGTAGGTAACCATCTCTTCAGCCATGTCTGTATCACGGATACGGGACTCAGCTGCTGTGGTATTCTCTACTACGTTATCAACGTTCTTAATTGTGTGCTCTAATCTGTTCTGTACAGCACCAAGTGCTGATCTCTGCTCGGATACCTTCTTTACAGCATCTTCGATTGCATCAATTGCATATGTTGCAGCAACACCTGTACTATCAACCACGTTGAGGTTCTGAATACCAAGGTTAGCAGCACTCATTACTTCTACACCAACTGTAATCTTGTTACTCATGTCAGCATCTGCACCAACGTGGAGCTGGAGTCCAAGATCCTTGGCAACATGTGCTGTCTGCTTAGTGATAGAGAATGTATACAATGTACCGTTACTGGTGGTTGTTCCGCCATTAACCGCAACTGCAACACTTCCCTGCTTCTTAGCATCAACGCCGATTCTGTTAGCCTGAAGGAGAGCATCCTTCATCTTATCTCTAGCCTGATTTACAGAAATGTTCTTGTCAAGCTTCCAGTCAACTGCTGTACGTGTTGTTTTGCCATCAATTGCAACTTTAGCTCCATCAACTATCATTGCCTTAATCTCATCAACTGTGAACTCATCATCGCCATACTTGAAGATATTTGTATTGTTATCAAGTGAGCTTGTGCCTGCGACATAAGTTGTTCCGTTGATAGTAACTGATTTAGTTGTTCCGCCAACGATGGAATTCTGCTTTGAACTTACCGCATCAGCAGCTGCACCAATGTGGTACTCTTTACCTGCGATAGTCTTATCTGTATCTGCTGTAATGTATGCTGTAAATACACCCTTCTTACCAGTATCAGCAAGAGTTCCTTCAAGACCTGCATCATGAGCTACCATGTACTTATCCTTGAAGCCCTGGCCACCCTTAAGCAGATATGTCTCGTTGAACTTGGTTGTCTCTGCAACACGGTCGATCTCAGTTGTCAACTGATTAATCTCGTCCTGGATGGACTGACGATCAGATGAGCTGTTTGTTCCGTTAGCAGCCTGTACTGCAAGCTCATTCATTCTCTGCAGCATATCGTGTACTTCTGTGAGTGCACCTTCTGCTGTCTGAACTGCGCTTACACCATCATCTGCGTTGGTGGATGCACGATCAAGACCTCTGATCTGTTTTCTCATCTTTTCGGAAATTGAAAGACCTGCTGCATCATCTGCTGCACGGTTAATCTGATAACCGGATGACAGCTTCTCGGCTGACTTTGACTGAGAACCAGTTGTTACTCCGAGCATTCTGTTAGCGTTCATCGCTGTGACGTTGTGTTGTACTACCATAATATACCTCCTTGTGTGTGTACGCGGCAAATCCTTTTGCCGTAGTTAAAAAATATTAAATTTGTTTCGGTTCGGATATCCGGTGAGCGGAGTTCCTAGGCTGCTCTCTCCCTGCTATCCTACTCTATCCTCAAGTGCATTTCTCTGTGTTCCGTGCCACAAAAACAAAAGCACTTTGAGTTCTTACATACATTATATCGGACCAACTATCATAAAGTTAACCCCTTTTTTCAAAAAAAGTATAAATTATTTATAAACTTTGCTCATCTATTATTTTTTGGACCATTTCATAGGTACTTTCCTTTATTTCCGCCTGCTCAGCATACCTGATCCAATTATTTACAGCATACTCCACTTCATCGATAATCGCATTAGACACAGCATTTGAAATCCCCATATTTCTTCCGGCGGCAAGAATATCCTCCCGCAACATTCCTGTACTCTTTCCATTTATTAGCATCTGATGTGCTTTTAGCCATTGATTATCCGGATCATATGCAAATGTCATATCGTATGCCGGCGCAAGTCTCCATATTCCATTTCTATCCATCAGGAATGAAATATTTTTTACGTGATCATCCTGATTTACTGCCAGAACATTAAATACCATTCTCCGGAATAATTTTTGCACCTCATTATTGCCAAGATTCATTTCCTGCATAAAATTAGCTGCCTGTTCATAACCACAAAGTCTGGGGACATTATAATCTAGATGTCCAATAGCTGCCAAAGTCTGCATATGGATTTTCTGATTATTATCCCTGTCAAATCTTTTGGTCATGAAATGATTTCTTTCGTTTTCAGATAAAATGCGACACTCGTTCATTTCAATTTTTGCATCAAGCGCCATCTTATAATATGCATATTCTATTTTTGTGTATTCCACACTATCTTCGAGGCCATGATCTCCGTTTTTCCCTACTCCGTCAAATTTGATAATCCAGTAGTCGAACCCATCACCTGCGTCAACCTGCCCTGATTTTACTTCATTGGTCTTTTCATTCCATGCAATTACAGCCTTAGCTCTTGCACCACCAGCTGATGTGCCGAGCCTTAGAAGCTGAGAATATGTCATATCCTTTTCAGCATCAAGAATTATATCCTCTCTATTAGTAAGTACCGCCGATGCAAATTTTACCATTTCAGATACATCTACTATTTCCGAATCCGTACTTATAGGACCTTGAGCAGGCACATATTCAAGTGCGCCCATCCCTCGTGATCCTGTATAGCAAAGCCTATCAATAACATTGAAATCCGATTCGCTTTTCCCCTGAGAGGAAAGCCATGACCTGATTACCGCATTACCAAACTTGTCAGGCAGAGAGTCAGCAATCATCCCCGGAACACCTCTAAAAGAATCTCCTATGTCAGTGAATTTATATACTCTGTTTGAGATAGGCATTTTTATCGGTGACAGTTGAATATCTGTCCCTCTCGTAGCATCAACAAAGTCTTTATCATACTCAAATTCAGCATATATTTCATCATCACCAAGATGAAGTGTCCCTATACGAGTTCCCCATAGATATACTTCAGCGAATCTCATTTCTCATCACCCCACTTAAAAGTTTGCTTTTTAGCTGTTTTCTTGCGAACACGTTCCCTATCCTCATTCCGTTCCTTTGCCAAAAGCACCGATGGTCGGTTTTCCATATCAGGAATTGAATTATTTACTGCATCAATGAGATCAAGTGCCAATAATATCTTAACAAAGTTTGATAAGGAGATATCCTCTCCGCATTCAAACCTCGACAATGACCTTGCTGAAACACCCGCTTTTAATGCCAATTCCTTTTGTGTAAGCCCTGTTTCGATTCGATATTTTTTAATCTTTCTATGTAATTCATTTGTATAACCAAGCGCATTCATATTTATATCCTCTTATCCCACTCACATAAACAATATGTAATAATGCCTTATTATCTTCTCTCTAATCAGATTATATTCCCCTATACAATAAATAGCAACATATTGCAAATTAAGTCCTATATTATTGCTTAATTCGCAACATGTTGCTATTTATAATTCGTTTTTATTCAAAAGCGTTTATTCAAAAGCAACAAACTCTAACGCATTACTTACACATGTAAGTATATCTACGCATCTGCTCATATATTATATTTCTAACTCGTTCAACAATTCTATCTTCATAACCATATATTCTGTCTAATAGTTTATCCACATATTTCTTATCAAACTTAAACTCTAGCTGCTTCCCGTATAATCTCTCTGCTATGTCTAATTGTTCATCAAAATCCTGGCAGAATGTCTTTGCCTGAACCGACTCCATAAGATCGTATACATCACCATCAAGCGGATAATCCATCGTTGTGTCAGCCAAAAATCCTGCCCCATGATCAAAATAAGGACAATATCTATAGCTACCATCCGGACATAAAACCACAGCGATATTATGAGTATGTCTGTCCTCATTTAGGAAAAATGCATCTATAGCCATCATCTTGGACATATATACTCCAAAATCCGTAAGTCCTGTAAGTTCCTCTGTTTTCGATACAATGAGTCTTAACCTGTCCTTATGGTCACTTATCCCGTAAATCATGTTGCTTAGACCAACGCCATATGTATTGGTAAATAATCTCTCAAGAGTAATAAGCTGTTCTCCGGAATTCAATAAGTCCTCACTGGACACTCCCATGTAAACCCGATTCTTATACTTTAATTCTTCCTGATTATAAAGAACAAACTCAGATGTGGTCATTGTGCTCTTTAGCATAAGATGAGATGCCACAAACTCAGAAAGACCTTCATATCCGGTATAGTCAGCTTTATACCATATCCCATTCCTTTCAAACTTTAGCTGATTCCCTTTTGAAGATTTTCTGTTTACTTCTCTTTTATCAGCTTCAAAGAATTCCACCATGCATTTATCTCTCAATCTTTATCCAAAAATCATCTTCAGCCATACGGCCATCAGTCTTTTCTATAATCATAAGCGGATCATAAAAAGGAATATCAAGTTCCCTCAGCATAAGCTTCATCTTATCCCGCTCTTCCGGGAAGCAACGGGAACGAAGAAACTCTTCATAGTCTGCAAATGTAGGATGCTCATTTCTGCCAAACGCACGATAAATAAGATTATCTGTATAATTCTTTATTGAAACTCTCTGATTAATTATATCCACATCAATAA
Organism: Butyrivibrio sp. AD3002; assembly: GCF_000420905.1. NCBI lineage: Bacteria > Bacillati > Bacillota > Clostridia > Lachnospirales > Lachnospiraceae > Butyrivibrio > Butyrivibrio sp. AD3002. Next base: position 118,382 of record NZ_ATVV01000009.1, read on the forward strand.
TTGTGCAGACTGTATCAAGGTAGTAATACCATAGCCTTAGCGGATATTTCTTTTCCGGAAGCATAAGCTGCTCGACTATTTCAGGCTGACGCAGCACTATCTGTGCAAGTAGCGTTACAGGTCCGGAAATCTTCTTATCCGAAGTCTCCCATCTCTCAACCGTAGGTTTTGATACATTGCAAAAAAGTGCAAACTCCGCCTGGGTCATTCCAAGTTTGTTCCTTAATATCTTAATTTCCTTAGCACCTATTGAATTTGGGGTTATAAATTTTCTGGTTTTCATATAATAATTTAACCATTAAATTGATGGTTTGTAAAGGCATTATTACCATTATAATGATGGTTTTTCCGGCCGTAGCATCAAAAAAGCGCACGCTAAAACAGCGTGCGCCGATAATTCTTTCTATATCTCTTTTTACTTCTTTCCCTTCAGATAGTCATAAATAGGATATTTAGTTACATATTCTTCCTTGCCCCATACTATCTCAATCTGGGCACCCTTTCCTGTATCAACGTTAATCAGAATAGGAGCATTGAGATTAGCTGTCATATTGGTGATATCTTCAGGAACTGAAATCGTTACCAACATTAACAGATTCTTATTAGTAAGAGGTTCCAGTAATTCAACATCAGCTTCATTGATCTGCGGATTAAAATTCGGTTTTACACATAATGGATCAATAACCGGAAGCGCTATAACCGGATCATCCATAGACTGTAAATACCATACAGATCCAATAGGTTTATCCTTATCATGGATAAGCGCAAATTTCTGAAGATCCGGAAATCCTACAAGCCCAAATGGCATTGTTATGATCTTCTCGTCTTCAATGTCTATCTCGCCAAAGATTCTGGTATTAAGTTTCATTTTTCGTCTCCCTTCTAAGACACCTCATAAGTTAATGAATTCTATTAACATGGCAACTTAAATACTTGCCTTATTCTCACTTACCCTGAATCTTATCTGCCAAAATCTCTTTTCTTCGATCATCCTTCTATAATTAAGAAGATTTTCTCTTATAGTCTGCAAATCATCTGTTGGTGCTATCTGGTACCCGGGAATCACCGGTAAAAACTTTGCTGCAATTGAAGCCATTATAGAATGGTCTCCACAGCTTATTATATATTCCGGTCGGACATCCTTGATCGTCTCAATGATTATACGCATCTCATCTTCCGATGGCATCCTGTCATCGCACTGAAAATACGGAACTGCCAATCCTCGAACAAACACATTATTTGCATTAGCAAGGTATTGCATCGAGTTATGACCTTCAATCCCAAACAGCGGAACCACATTTGAAACCGGTAATAAATCATTCGTATTAATAATGAATGTGTTCTGGCACATACTAACCATAATCTCCTGTGCAATGAGATTGGTTAAATGTGTCTCTCTATGCGTATCTGTTAAATACTGCTGTGTCAGTATAATAGTCTGGTCTGCTCTTCTATCAGCCAGCTTAATATAGCTGCCCAATTCTCCGAGTCTGCATTCAAAAAACTTCTTACTTCTCTTGTAAATCTTATGAAACAGTCTATCGGATTCCAATGTAATTATATACGGTTTTTGGTAAGAAAGATAGCGTGCCTGCATTAATAAGAAAAATCTGTATCTTTCATCAATCCTAATTCCATCAATATAAGCAAGAAATTCCGTATAGAAATCCTTGCTGTCAGTAAGTCTGACCATCAGGTGAAGATATGCTATGTGCCTTAGCATCTCTGCTGTGTCTTCGTTAGGGAGGAAGTAAACACTTTTCCTTATTCTGTCAGCAAGCTCTCTCTTGCCTTCCTGAGAAAGCGCTCCGCTTATTAGTCTTGCTCCTATCTGAAGCATCTCATCAAAGCACTCTGTAATATCATCACATGATAGTATCTCGACTATTCTGTTTTCGTATTCCTTAACAATTGGAAGTTCGTTCACATTATCACCTAGTTCTTCGATCATAGAACTGAGGCGGTGTAATCTTGGATTTGTTCATTGTAAGATAATAATCAAGGGCTGCCTGCGAAGACTTCCGATTCTGATTTATCTGCCCCTTCGATGAACTAAAGTAGTTCTGTGCGAGCGCCTTGTTGCGCTTTTCGCCGGCTTCTATGGAATTAGATAAATCAGTAATCTCTCTGATAAGATTCTGAAAAATTTTTATTTTTTCACGGTGCTTATCCTTGTTATCTTCAAGTTCCTTCTTTACTCTCTCATACAAGCTTTCAAATCCGTCATTCAGATTCTCAACCCGCCTTATCAGTTCACCTTTGCGACTTATTGCTTCATCAAAGCCTTTTTCATCAAATGCTGTCGTACTTTCAAGTATTTCTTTCTGAGTCTCGTTTTCTTTTACTATTTCTTCCAGAACTTTAATTTTGTCTCTGAGACTCTCTTCCATCATATCCAGGTATGATTCCGTCACCTTTATTTCCCCACTTTCTTCAGATTTGCCATACATTACCTGCATAGCTTCCCCATTAATTTTTCTTCAGTAATTTTTATGCACCGGCTTGAACACCCGCAGGTGCAGGAGCCTGGCCTCTTGAAATCTTGATTGCCTCCATCCAGGTATCACGCATGGTGTGAATATGCTTATTCACCTCATTCATAATTTCAAGAGACTGCTCTCTGTGAAGATCCGCTTCTACAAGTCTCTTCATGAGATAGTTATAGACATTCTCAAAATCCTTTGCCACAGGATATTTCATATCAAGTGTGTTATTGAGATAGTCAATAATATTTTCTACCTTAAGAAGATAGGTTGTAAACTTTTTATCATCTTCCTTCTCAAGTCCCATAATTGCAATATTGCAGAACTTTATGGCACCATCGTAGAGCATCAGAGTAAGTTCCTCAGGCTTAGCCTGCTGAATCCTGGTATTCTGATACTGATTCATCATATTGCTCTGTCGTGCATAAGGATTTCTTGCTACCGGCATAACATACCTCCGTGTGTCGTGTTGATAACCTCATCCGTCAGCTATGCTGACACCTTCCCCAAAGGGGAAGGCCTATTATCATCAGCCTGTTCCTAGCATTCCTGCGAGAGAATTGGTCTGTTCATTGAGCTTGGTCATTGCTTTTTCCATCTGAGCAAACTTGTCATAGTACTTATCTTCCATCTTGCCAAGTTTATCCTGCTCATCTTTGAGCTGTGTCTTATACTTATCTACCTGCTTCTTCATCTGCTTATCTTCATAAAGAGTATAAGCACTGGAGAAATCGGTTGACTTCATAAGATCGCCAAGCTTTGAATACATATCGGATGATATGGTCTTGAAGAACTTGCGAACAATCTCAGGATCCTTCTCTATTTTTGCCTTCAATTTATCATCTTTGCTGCTTGTAAGATCATCATCCTCATCGCCATAGATATGCCACTTAATTCTGTCACCCTCTTCGCCTTCAAAGTATCCGGGTGTAGCAATATGGAATGACCAGAAGGAGGTTTTTACCTCTACCCATTCTGCTTTTTCTTCATTATAGTCCAGTTCGCCCCAATCGAAGGATTGCATCATAACTTTTTTCATTTCGTTCATGACTCTGAAAATAGTAGGGTCTTTTGCAAGAAGACCTTCATCGATCTTCTTATTCCAATCCTCTATCTCATCATCTGTCATTTCATCCTTCTGTTCTTTGGTCAGAATGGCATAATCCTTGGCATCGTCAGCATTGTACAGGGTGTGCATTTCTCCGATAAGTTCGTTGTATTCCTTAAGGAATCCTTTTACCATATCGTAGATACCGCTTGTATCTTCGCTGGTCTGAAGCAATATATCAGATGCAACCTGTTTTGCAGTTATGCTGAGACCGTTAATATCGAAGGTATTACTGTTTGATGTATACACCGCACCGTTCAAAGTAATTTGTGCATCTTCGCCGGCATTATGAACAGCATCTGCATTGGTGTCATAATCAAGTCCCATCGCTTTGACAATTCTCATATCACTGTGATCAAAGTCTATATCAAAGCTCTCATTTTCACCTGATGCAGAAGACGATATATACACACGTCCCTGTTTTGAATCAAAACTTGCATTTAATCCATAACCGCTGGCAGACTTAGCTTCTTTAAATTCAGCAAGTGCCTCTGCTATAGATTTATCAGGATCAATCTTGATATCAACGTATTCTCTGGTATCAGTCTCTCCTTCTGCCGGAGCTTTACCAAACTTAACTCTCACTACGCCTTTGTAATCGGCATCTGTTATTGCAGGAGAAGTTTCATTTCCTTCCTCATCAAGTACTGCCGGCTTGTGTATTCCGGGAGTTCCTGAATATCCAGACAAATTTGTAATGGAAGTTGTAGCTTTCAGATCTCCTGTCTTGGAGGAAATTTTTCCACCTGTTAGATAAGCGCTACTTGCAAGCTTATCAACTGACAGCTTCTGACTACTGTTCATAGCCGTTCCTGATGTCGTAACCGTAACAGCACTCTCATTTGATACGCTCGTTGTCTTTTTTACATAAGATGAATCAAAACGCAGATTACTCAGCGTCTTATTGTAGAAGTCCACAACCTTTTTGTTGAGTTCCTTCCACTTATCCATCTTCATGTCATGTTTTTTCTGATCACTTTTAATTTTATCTACTTTATTGGACTGTACCTTTGTTAACTCTGTAATGATACTCTCTGTATCGAGTCCGGAGGCCAGTCCGGTTATTCTCATGGTCATATGGTGCTCCTTTCTAAAAAAGCGCAAAATACCCCTTGCACGTTTTTAATAGACTTCCGAAAAGGGATTTATTATCCTTTTTCGTCAACCATAAGTCCGGCCAGTTCCCACGCTTTTGCGATCATATCGAGAGTTTTCTCCGGCGGCAGCTCCTTGATTGTCTCTCTGGTGGTCTTGTCCACGATCTTGATTGTGATACGGTTAGTATCCTCGTGGATTCCGAACACTGCCTCAGAGTTATTGAACATTTTCTTGTTCATCTCGCTGATAGCGTTCATTATGCGCTTGTTCTCAGCCTCGATCTGTTCCTGTGTCCTCTCCTGGCGGGTAGGCACGTTGGGATTGGTACTTTCCTGAACTTCTACTTTAGGTGCGGGAGCCTGCGTAGGCGGAGTCTCCAGTGAAAAATCCGGTTTCTCCTGTCCCTGACCTGCACCCTCAGGAAAATTAGCAACGCGCTCTGCCTTCTGGACATCGGGAATCTGTGTTGTGCCTACTGCACCAATGTTTCCGATTGCTTCCATAGCCATCTCGCTCACCTCCTTGTGTTTCTTTTACAGCGGCTATCCCTTTCCGCTTTTTTCATATCAGTATGCCTAAAAATATACATAAACATACTTATACTATCCTCTATCCATTATATCGGATGTAAACACAGAACATTTAGGTTCTTATAGTTTTTTAATAAAATGTTTATATACAGGATAGAAATATCCCCTCATCCGCCCTTCGGGCACCTGTCTCCGCTCCGCTCCGGTCGGCGCAAAGCCGACGTCCCCCGGACGTCGTGCGCCCCCGAAGGGGGAAGGCAAAAAAAGTCCCATACACTTACGTGTAAGGGACTCCCACAACATCGTATTTAATTATTACTGTTTCAAAAGATCTGCTAATGCGGAAATACCATCTGTATTTGTAGCAGCCTTGTTCTCTTCCTGGATCTGCAGATATACTTCTTTTCTGTAGATTGGAACCTCCTTCGGTGCGGCGATTCCCACCTTCACCTGATCTCCCCTGATGTCTAAAATAGTAATCTCAATATTATTGTTAACGATGATAGACTCGTTCTTTTTTCTGGATAATGCTAACATAGCTCTTCCTCTCTCTCCTTTTTTATACCAAGCTCCCCACAGAAGTACCTTTAGTAAAATTAACCCTGTGCCAATTCCTTCTGCTTCTGAAGATAGTCATAAATAGGGTACTTTACAGGATAATCATCGTCGTCAATAATGATCTGACATGCCTTGCAATTACCCGAATTGATGATGATAGGCCCCTTCAGATTGACTGTCATCTTAGTGATATCCTGAGGAACAGTCACGGTTACCAGAACCAGAAGGTCCTCATCCTCAAGAGGAAGAATATCCTTAATGTTTTCCTCCGGAACTACAGGATTGAAGTCCGGCTTAACGTAAAGCGGATCCATAACCGGCATAGCGAAAACCGGGTCATCAAGTGACTGAAGCCATCTGATGTTGTTGGTATCCTTATCTTTATCATGCATGAGCGCAAACTGCGTCATGTCCGGAAAACCGATAATACCCTTCGGAAACTCTATGATCTTGCTGTCTTCAATATCAATCTCTCCGAAAATTCTGGTTGTTAATTTCATTCTGGTACCCCTCCATATGAAAAAACATCACTACTATTCATTGTAGACAAGTTAACGGTATTTAGCAAGTAAATAAAGTATAAAGTGCTCCCCTCATTCCCTCATCCGCCCTTCGGGCACCTTCCCCCAGAGGGGAAGGCATTTTATATTTCTTCCCCCCAGGGGGAAGGCATTTTATATTTCCTCCCCCAAGGGGGAAGGCATCTTTTCTACCATATCAGATGTAGTTCATCAGTGTATCTTTACCAATCTTACCGGTGGCCATGAGGGCTGCCTGGTAAGTGAGCTGTGCGGTTGCGAGATTGGTTGCTGTCTCTGCAAGATCAGCGTCCTCATTATCGGACTGTAATGTCTTGAAGGTTGTGGTCTGATCCTGAAGTCTGGAGTTGATTAGCTCAAGTCTCTTACTTCTTGTACCGTTGTCTGTTACAGCTACGTTTGCCTTATCAAGAGCTTCCTGGATGCTGGTGATCTTGTGCTCGAATTCCTCCTGGATGTTCTGGCGGAGGTAATCATATGCCTTCTTGCAGGCATCGATCTCGTTCTGAACAACTCTTATTTCATCCTCATCTGTGAGGTCTGCGATTTTTTCCTTAAGAGTTTCAAGAGTTGTATTTACGACATTTATCTGAGCTGCGAGCTGATCAAGGTCGTAGATGTCTCTCTTCATTGTTGTTGTGAAAACCGAATTCGCAGAGGTATTGACTGTGATTTTCTGGGAATATCCAACGTCATACTGGATATCGTGAGGTGCGTTACCGCCGTTGTAAATAACACCGTCCGCATCCACACAGCCAAACAGATTCTGAGGTCTGATGTCTCCCTGCTCCCATTCCTTCTTGTCGTAAACAACATCAATTGTATTGGCATTGCTGATAAAGGCAAGTGAACTCAGTTTCTCTGTCAGATAATCGTTAAGAAGGATTTCACCGGTTTTCGCATTGAGATAAACCATATTGTTCAAAGTCTTTGAGTACTCCTCATAAGCTTCCAAAAACATCTCTTCATCTCTTGCTGCATTTCCGAAATTGTAGCTGCTTCTCTTGGGTGCGTATTCACCCTTAAGCTGCTTGTATGCCTCATCAATCTCATCGTCTGAGGAGGTTGAATAGAGGATATGATCACTATCGATTTTTATTATGGTCTCTTTGTATGAGGAGTGAATACTTCCGTTTGCTGTTACCTGCAGCACTGTCTTGGTAGCGTTTCCGTACTCATCCTGCTCGGTTGCCTTCTCGATCTTGTAGGTTCCGTCTCCGCTTACGGTTGCAACGAATTCGTTATCAACTTCAACCTTATACTGCTGACCAACGGGTCCAAGGAGCGGCATTGTAACTTCGGTATTTTCTCCATCTGAAAAGGCCAATGTTGTTACACTTGTGGTATGCATGGAAACTATCGCGCTCTCAATTCCTGTGGGAACATCGAACTGTCCGTCTCCGTCGCCGTCTGTCAGAACTCCGTCTTTACTAACTTCGAACTGATAAACATCATAGGACGTAAGATCTGTCACATTGATGATGTAACCTCTCTCGGGATGAGTGATGCTTGCTCTCTCTGCGGTGTACATATAATTGCCGACAGTTACTGTATAGGTATCTGAAAGCGGAACATATGCATTCTGCTCCACGCCTTCGCTGTTTACAAAAGTAAGATCAAAATATGTAAGATTTGTATCTGTTATTGAAGAGGTTGCTTCCTGAGCCAGATTTTCCCTGAACTTCAGCTCCGCATAGTTTCCATCTCCGACTGTGTAATCGAGGTTGTCATAGGAGCATCTGATTCTTCCGATTTCAACCTGGCGGATGTCATCCTCCTTTGTCTCATTTTTAAATCTTCCTGAGGTGCTGGTATCAAGAACGTCGCCGGCATTGAGATACTGCATATTAAGAGTTCTGCAGGACTTGCTGATATCGCCCGCGTTGAATTCGTCATTTATATCTGTGAAATTCTCTGTCGTAGGATTTGAATAGGACAGAGCTGTATCAGTCCTGAACCCTGTGAAAATATAGCGTCCGGCGTAATCAACATTACCTGTGGAATAGTACTCTGCTGAAAGAGCATCCAGCTGGGTAACGATTGTGTTGAGGTCAGCCATTGTGAGATCCTTATTGGCACCTCTGTTTGCCTGCTGAATAGCATCCGTGAGAACATCGGTAATTGTGGAAAGAGCATCCTCAGTTACCTCCATCCAGCTCTTTGCATCCTTGGCATTTTTGTCGTAGTACTGGTCAAGCTGTGTAACTGTGGATCTGAGTCTCAAGGCTCTGATTGCAATAACCGGGTCGTCAGAAGGTCTGGCAATCTTTTTTCCTGTTGCCATCTGAGTGTTCACTTCATCCTCTGCCACCTTGTTGTTATTGATGTTGTAGAGTGAGTTGTTGTTCATTATCTTGTTGGTAATTCTCATGGTAAAACCTCTCTTTAAACTCCTGTCTGAGTTATCAGTCTGTCATAAACCTCTGTGAGCGTGTTTATCATCTTTGAGTTGAGTGTGTAGCTATGCTCGTACTGAACAAGTGCCGAAGCTTCTTCATCTTCATCGACGCCCATTACGCTGAGTCTCTGATTTCCTATAGTCTTCTCCAGTGCTGTGTAGGTCTCTTCCAATGTGCCGGAATTGCTGGTATTGAGCGCCACATCTCCGAGAACCTTATCCAGGAACTCGCCGCTTGTAGCTCCCCTGAAGATATCTTCTTTATTGAAAAATTCGTTCAGTGTCTCAATATTTCTGTACTCCGATTCGCCCTCGGTCACATCCTGTTTGGTCGCCAGTAGATCGGAATTGCTTCGAAGTTCCCTTGTAACTGTAAAGTTTCCTGCAGTAACTTCGTAGTAGCCTTTATTGTTTGAGAGGGAAGTGAGCTGAGGATATGAAAACTGTGCGTTTGAATCCATGTCGCTCGTTCCTGTCAGAATATAGCGTCCTTCAAGTGAGTCTGCAGTGTAGCCCTTGGACATTATGTCGTTTACTCTGTCTGAAAAACGTCTTATCCACTCGTTCATCTGCTGCATGTAGTACGGAATGCCCTGATATGAAAAATCGGCTCCGACTGTTGCTGTCCTATATTTGGGAGGAGTTGTCGACCTTGTACTCTCCGCTGTAAGTATGAAGGTGTAGGTATCACCCCCGTCGTACTGCCAGTCCTCGTACGAATAAATCTTACTTGCAACTTCGATTTTTCCTGCAGCAGGAAGTGTACATTTTGTCATGTCCATAAGGTCGGGATCCGAAACCTTGATTGTTACTGTTGTAAGTCCGGTCTTCTGATCTTTTACCGAGTTCTGAACTTCGCCGCTAAAGAAGAAGCTGTTGTTTCCGTCTCTCATATCGATGAGGCCCTGAAGTTCTCCGCCGATCAACTTATTATCAAGATCAAATACGTCAAGTTTGCTGGTATCGTCGCCGTCCTTAAAGCTTGTGGGTGCCCATTTGATGTCGTAAAGTCCGACGATGTCTGACTGGTTTACATTTTCATTTGCTTCTCTTGCTATACATACAAGCTTTCTGTAGGAGTAGGAATCAAGGAGCTGCTGCTTTCCTGCGATATTTACGATAAGTCTTGTTGCTCCGGTCTCACGCTCGGGATTACTTGCATCGACAACCTTGCTTTCCTTTACTTCTATATTTACTATTTTTGAAAGCTTATCAAGAAGCTCATCTCTCTGATCTCTCAGCTCATTCGCTCTTGAACCCTGCATCTCGATGATGTTGATCTGCTTGTTAAGGGAACAAATCTGTTCTGCGTAGGAATTGATCGTATCGCAGTCCATTTTTATCTCCTGGTTGATATCGTTCTGGAGCTGTTTTAATGATTCTGACATGTGGTTAAAGTAGTCGGTGATCTGTGAGAGCGATGATACGAAAGTCGCCTTGGATTCTGTAGTTCCCGATGCCTTCATAACGTCCTGCAGCGCTGACTGCATCTTGGAGAAAAGGCTTGAGAATCCGGTTGTTCCATCGTCCTTGAAGTACTCCTCTGCAAGCTCGTTGAAGTAATTTCTCTGAGATACTCTGCCCAGAAGTGACTCGTTGGTTCTGTACTTGACGTCGTAGAACTCATCTCTTACTCGCTCAATCGCGATGGTGTCAACACCGGCACCTGCGCATCCGTAAGTTGTAAAAACTCTGAGCGCATCCGATGCTCTCTGATCAACCTTCTGTCTGCTGTATTCATCGGTATTGGCATTGGCGATATTATTTGCTGTTGTATTAAGTGCTGCGTTCGCCGCTCTAAGTCCCGATGCAGCTATGTTTAATCCAAAAAATGTTGAAGGCATATCTTTTCCTTTCTTTAGCCTTCCCCCTGGGGGCGCTCGACGTCTGGGGTTGCTACTCGTCCGGGGGACGAGTGCTTAGCAACGACCGGAGTGGAACGTAGACCGTCGGTTCAGCGCGGACCGAAGCGGAGCGAAGACAGGTGGCACGAAGTGCCGGATGAGGGGATTACGAGCCAAGCGCCGTAACCACGTGCTCGAGCATCTCGCTGACTACATTTATATATCTACTCGATGCATTGAATGCATTCTGGAACTTAATCATGAATTCAAGTTCTTCATCACTTGAAACTCCCACGATCTGCTCTCTCGCATTTGATACTGCAGACACTGTCAGTTCCTGATTGGACTTGATTCCCTTATATACATCACCTGAGTTCGCAACCTGTGAAACCAGCA
>NZ_ATVV01000010.1:0-126887 GCF_000420905.1 Butyrivibrio sp. AD3002
AAAACAGAACCATAAGAATAAACGAAGAACTGACCGCTATGCATCAGGAGGTTATAAATAATCTTGAAAGCATCCAGGGAGCACTCCTTAGAATGAACAGATCCATTCAAGCGGAAGGTACTTTCGGAATCATAAAAAATGATCGTTGGTATAAAAGAATAGTCCGAAAAGGAATAGAATCCGTAAAACTTGAGGTTCTTTTGGTTTCAATAGGTCATAACTTATATAAATATCACAATGAAAAGATGCATCTCCAAGAAGCTGCCTGAGTTTAAAAAGTTTGTAGTTCTTGGGGAAAGGGGTATTATACTCTGTTTTTGCCAGAAACAACATGCCTCACAAAAAATGATATAAAAAGGGAGCTGGAAAAATGATTATCTCATTTTTTCACAGCCCCTTTTTGTGTGTAGGAGATGATTGATTTGTAATCTTCGGAACATAAATATTAACTACTCGTAAACCAGCCGAAAAATTTATATAAAGCTATGACCGTTTAGACACGGGAAACGACCGCTTAGACAAAATCTATTGAACATATATAACCGTAAGATATCATTTAGTTATTCTGATACTACTTGTAAATCGATTATGAGGAAAGACAGGAAAGGAAGCGGCCTATGAAAAGAAGATTTTTTAGAATGATATCGACGGTCATGACATTCGCAATGACCGTGTCTATGGCTTTTGTAACTATGGATGGGATACATGTGCATGCAGATATGACAGCGTGTGGACAAAACCATGATACAAATTTATATCAAAAACGAGTGATTTCCCAAACAGGCACATCACATACTTACCGATACTTTTGTCCTGAGTGCAATATGCTTCTTGATGGTACACAGACTTATAACCTGGGGTTTGATACAAAAACAACAGAACACCATTCTGATTATCCTAATGCAACCATCACCATAACAAACAGTTCATACCATACATACAGTGGTACATGTGATGTATGTGGGGCATACAGCATTGGTGAGGATCATAAATTTGATGACAAGGGCATATGTACGGTTTGTAAATATGATAAGAATAATCCAAACGGTAATGAGTCATCTTCAGGATCAGGTGGAGCAGAAGGTGCCGGGGGTAATTCCGGAGCTGGCGGTGGTAATTCTGGAGCTGCCGGGGGTAATTCCGGAGCTGCCGGCGGTAATTCAGGTTCAGGAGGACAAAATGATGATGGAGGAGCCGGTGGCGGCGATGGCGCTACATCACAGAATGGGCGCAAGATTGCAAGTATACCGCAGGTGAATAATCCTGTATATAATGGCAAAACACAGACAGGTGTTGCTTCCGGAACCGGATATACAATTACCGGTAATAAAGGAACAAATGCCGGTAGTTATAAAGCTACAGCGAAACTTAAGAATGGTTATACATGGCCGGATGGAAGCAAAAAGAATAAATCCTTTAAATGGAAGATTAAAAAGGCTCCGAATCCGATTGCTATAAAGACACACAAGAATTATAAAGTTAAATATTCAAAGATTAAAAAATCGAGTCTCGTAGTTCCGTATGGCAAGTTGTTCAGGGCATCCAAGGCTATAGGTAAAAAGAGATATTTCATAGTAAAGGGAAGTAATGTAGCAAGTGTAGATAAGAGCACGGGAAAAGTTACTATCAAGAAGGGTGTAAAGAAAGGAACTTATGATATCACTGTTAAGGTTACAGCACAGGGAGATAGAAATCATGAAAAGGGAGTTGTCACAGGGACTTTTAGAATAACAGTGAAATAAGGGGGCTCTTTCATGTACGTATTTTAGTTTTGAACCATAGTGAAATATAGTATAATTGTGAGAGAAATACATGTTTTTCCTGGCAATATGTTTTCATAATGAAGACTAAAATATAACGTATAAATCGGAAAGTGTTTACTCCCATATGGATGATAGAATAAACATTCGCTTCGAATATGCCCCTGAGCATGATAAGCCGCAGGTGATAATCAGAGCCAGTGAAAAGAATGAACTGGTAGAAAACATTATAAAGAGTATCGAGCAGTATGCACTCGGGAATATCATGTCCAAAATAGTAGTTCAGGACAGGGATAAGGAGATACTAATTGAGATTAACGATATTATTCGTATATATACCGAGAGCAGAAAGCTGAAGGTGTGTACCATGGCGGGAGTATATGAAGTAAGGGGAGCGCTGCGCGACTTGGAAGACAGGCTTGATAAAAGTTTTTTTGCACGAATAAGCCGCGCAGAAATAGTTAATATTAAAAGGATTTCAGGGTTTGATCTGAGTATTACCGGTACTATTCATGTATCCTTTGAAGATGGAAGCGAAACCTGGGTCGCGAGACGCTTTGTCAAGGACTTGCAGAAGAGGCTTAGCTTTATGCGAAGAGGTGGTGAGTATCATGAATAGATTGATAAAAAAAGGAATTGTTTTAGCAACAATAGGATTTTGGATAGGACTGGCTATTGGTGTTTTCATAAGCTTTTTGGCTAATGGTAATGCGGATGGCCCTATGGTGTTTACCGGCGAAATCTTTTTGAAACTTTTGGCAGGAGGAATATACGGCGCTATACCCATGGGGGGAAGCGTTATGTATGAAATAGAGGAGTGGAGCATTTTTAGAGCAACTGCGACCCATTTTGTTATAACTTTTTCGGGATTCATTATACTTGCTGCTGTGCAGGGGTGGCTAAGACTTGATAATCCTGTATTTTGGATAATTTCAGTGGCTTTTCAGGTATGTTATTTTCTCATATGGCTGTTTAATTATCTGGCATATAGGAAGTATATCAGAGAGATGAATGATGATATTAGAGCGATACGCTCAAATAAGCAGATAAACTGAATTAGTTATATTTACATAATTATGTTTATATATATTTAATTTTACATTCATCTATGATGTGGGCTACAATGAAAATAGTGATAATCGCTTAATTTTCTTACGTATCAACTTATAAGGGGGTTATAAGATATGGCAGTTGATTATGAGTGGTTTAAAGGCGAAGTTTATAAGCTCACAAAAATTGATCTTAATGCATACAAAGAAAAGCAGATGAAGCGCAGAATTGATACGCTCATCGGTAAGACAGAATGTAAGGGTTATGATCAGTATATGGATCTTATCAAAAAGGACCAGACTGCAAGAGAAACCTTTATTACTTATCTTACAATCAATGTTTCCGAGTTTTTCAGAAACATCGATCAGTGGAATTTGATGGATAAGCAGATGGTGCCGGAGCTGATGAACAGGTTTGGTAAGAATCTGAAGATTTGGAGTGCTGCCTGCTCTACAGGTGATGAGCCATATACGATTGTCATGCTCATGTCCAATCATGTACCGCTCAATCAGATAAATGTCATGGCATGGGATATTGATACCGTAGCACTTGCGAAGGCAAGAGCGGGTGTCTATGATGCCAAGGAAGTATCGGGCGTTCCGGCTGACCTTAAGAAGAAATATCTTACGCAGGAAGGCGATAAGTGGCGTGTTTGCGATGATGTCAAAAAGCGTGTAAACTTTAAGCAGGCAGATCTTTTGAGAGAGCCTTATCCGAAGGATTATCACCTTATTGTATGTCGAAATGTACTTATCTATTTCACAGAGGAAGCTAAGGACGAGATTTTCAGAAAGTACTATGCTTCTCTTGCTCCCGGTGGAGTGCTGTTCATAGGTAGTACAGAGCAGATTATAAATTATAAGGAGATTGGCTTTATCAGAAAGAGCTCATTCTATTACGAAAAGCCGATGTAAAAAGGGGAAATATATGAAAAAAGTTTGGGGAAAAATAATACTGGGGACAATATGTATATTAGGATGCAGTCTGTTTGCGCCGAGTATTGGCGCAAAGGCTGCATCTTTGCATGGAAGTAGCAATGAGGAAAAGATTTTCTTTTTCCTGAGAGAAGAAATGAATTTCAACAATGCTGCCGGTGCCGGTGTTCTTGCAAATATTGAGAAAGAATCCTCGTTTAGGACAAATGCATTATCTGATGGTGGTACAAGCTATGGTATTTGCCAATGGCACGCAGAGAGAATGTCAAGACTTAGAGCCTGGTGTGATGACCACGGGTATGATTGGGAGGATCTGGAAGGGCAGCTCTATTACCTTGAATATGAGCTGGACACGTATTATCCATACACATGCTCGGTTCTTCGTGGGGTGAAAAATTCAAAATCAGGGGCTTATAGAGCGGGACATGATTGGTGCTACTATTTTGAAGTACCTGCGGACAAGGAGGAACGGGCCAGGGAAAGAGGCGAGCTTGCGCGTGATTATTACTGGCCAAAGTATAAAAATGTAAAGACCAAGCTTCAGAAGGGTAAAACCTATGAAACTGATATAGGCATTTTTAAGGCAACGGGAGATTTTGAGGTCACATTCTTAGAGATGACTGATGAAGAAGTGACTTCTCTTGAAATACCGGGAAAAGTCAAGATAGGTAATATTACCGCCAAAATAACGGCGATCTCTCCAAGGGCTTTTGAGGATAATGAAAACCTTGAAAGCGTAACAATAGGAGGGAATGTAACCAAAATAGGAAAGTGTGCCTTTGCAGGCTGCTCGCATCTTAATGAAATTACAATCAAGTCAAAGAAAATAAAAACCTTCGGAAAGGCCTGCTTTAGAGACATAAGTGAAACTGCTGTATTTTATGTCAAGAAGGCTGTTAAAAAGAAATATGCCAAAAAGCTGAAAAAAGTGGCACCTGAAGGCATTGAGATTCAAAAATATTAAGTATACTTTTCTTGTGAGGTAGGACTTATATGGAGCATAACAAGATATATCTGGTCTATTCACTTTTCATATTCCTTGTAGGCATGGGATTTTTTACCGCAGGAGAGTTTAACAGGCCGCCTAAGCCGGAACTCAAGGATCCAAATTTATTGGGGCATGAGGATGAAGAAAATGGAGAACAGGAAGGCCCCGGGACGGCTGAAATATCCGGAGAAGATATTCAGATGCCTGTACCTGAGCCTGAAGAACCAACCATAGAAGACATTGCTCTTGAGACGGACGAGGAGGGTGCAGTCGAGGAAGAGGCTGAATCCGAAGAACAGGCAGAGGGTGAAGAGGAAGAAGTCGGACCTCCGCTTTATGACGGTCACGAGGAGGAACGAATAGAACTAATTAAGGAAAACTACATCGCACAGGAAAAATATGACAGTTCCAGATGGACAACCTACGTAGGGTTCATGTTCTGGGCATTATCAATTGTTTGTGCAATCCTATATTTCAGAAGCTAAAAACAAAAGAAAAAGGCTATATCCGTAAGTTGCGGATATAGCCTTTTATTATGCTCTGGTTGGTTTCCAGGTTATCTCGTAAAAACTTTCCATTATTTTTCTGAGCTCATTCATCATGGAAAGACATGCACTATTCTCATCGGTATATCTCATAAGACCGATCTTTTTCTTATGATCCAGGAAATACACTTCCCAAAATTCTTTATTCTTGGTCAGACACACTCTGCCGTCACGCTCTTTACCAATCTTGTACAGTTTGGATGGAACGAGGTGTTCTTTGAAAAAACTCTTTAACTCTTTTGCTGTCATACCTTCCTCCAATATGCAATCCACAATGAGATAATAAAAATAACTATTTCATGTAGTATTTAAAACTACATATACATTACCACAAAGGAAGCAGACTATCAAGTATTATTAAAATCAAGTGAAATTTTTTCTAAAAATTGTCAATTATCCGACTATTTATTGTATATAATCATGAAAATGATATAATTCGGCAAAAATTTACAGGAATTTTATAATTTTTTTGAAATTTTTGTACGATAATATATTTATAAAAATATGGTCGCCTACATGGAGATTATTATTTTGTTGAGGGGGAAATTGAATATGAGTATAACAAGGATCAGGCTACTTAAGCTTCATTTTATTTTGTGTATCACAGTTATGATTTTTGTATCGGGCGGTATCACCGCGAGGGCAAAGACGGTAAATACCGGTGAGGTGGTTGTCTACATGAATGCGCTCAGAGGTGAATTAGGGCTTCCTGCTTTTGCTGTATCGGATTCGCTTAACCAGTCCGCAGCTATCAGAGCAAGCGAACTGCCGGCGAGATTCGATCACACGAGACCTGACGGAAGCGCATGGTATACAGTTGGTTCCGGCATCTATGGCGAAAATCTTGCACGCGCGGACAATGATGAGAAAAAAGGAACGCTGAATATAATGGCGGCCTGGTATCGCAGCCCGTCTCACAGGGCAAATCTTTTGAGCAAGTCCACGCAGATAGGAATTGCCTGCTACGAGGATGCAAACGGAGTGGCCTATATCGCCTGCGAATTTAATTGAATACTATGGGAAACAGCTATTCTTCCTTTACGAAAGGATGGCTGTTTTTTTATATAAATATAATAATTCCCATCGCTGTTTTATGACATAATTAAATTGTATATGTAGTTTACGTAATCAGGAGTGTTTTTATGAGTAGACGGGCACTTTCCGCAATTATTAGCTTAATACTTGTGCTCGGTACGGCAGGGTGTAATGAAGCGGTTCCTCCGAATGAGCCTGCCGAGCCTACTGCTTCAGAGCAGGAGGGCGGTTTTGTTGTGTCCGAAGAAATGCAGAACGGGACTGCCGGCATTTCACTTACAGAGAGTGAAGAAGAGGGCGGTTTTGATACTTCAGGTATTGATACCTCGGAGCATGTTGTCATAACTTATCTTACGACAGGAGATAAGCCGGTTGGAGAAGCGGCTGAAAGACTCAGGGAGACCATAGCTGAGCTTAATGAGACACTTAATGAAAAGGTCAATGCAGAGCTTAATATTGATTTTGTGGAATGGGATAATTACCTCGAAAACTATAATGAGAAGCTGGCATTGCTTGATGGAAGCGTAGATCTGGTGGGAGCCTCGACAGACTGGCTTGACGGATGGATCAATGCTAAAAAAGGTGTCTTTTTACCTCTGTCGGAAAATATGCTGAAAAAATATGCGCCCCTTACCTATGAGTCAGTTACACCTGAACATTGGGATATGTGCAAGTACAATGACGATATTTATTTTATGCCCGAGGATAATTATACCCAGTGGACAAACCATGGATTTATCTATCGTATGGATTTTGCAAAGGAACTGGGGCTGGAAGACGGCATTACAAACTGGGAAGAGTTAACCAGGTATCTGGAGAATGTCAGGAGTATTCATCCTGAACTTAAGGAAGTATGGGATGCTGATGGTACCCAGTATCTTAATATGGCAGAGGGATGGATAGTTTCCCATAGCGATTATGTACCTATTCAGGGGCTGTGTTCATCCAATCTGTGGGGCGGGACATTGGAAGATCCTTATACATTATATGTTCCTGCAATGCAGGATACGGATATGCTTATTGAATATGCAAGGCTCATGAAAGAGTGGGATGCCAGGGGAGTGTGGCCTTCGGATGTTATGACGAACAGCAGCGCTGATAATCGCGAGGAATACAGAAAAGGACAGGTTGCACTGGAACAGCATCACACACAGACCTATGTAAATCTTTGCTCAAAGACGGGTGAAAATATTCTATATCAGGACAATCCGGATGCAAGCTCAGGATTCTTTTACTTTGGGCAGGAAAACGGGAACCTTGTTGCACAGATTATCACTCACGGTGCCATGGCGGTTTCAGCGGCATCTGAAAATCCCGAGCGCGCACTTATGGTATATGATCTTTTGCGAAACGATCCTGTCTGCTATAGACTGATATGCTATGGAATAGAGGGAGTTTCTTATTCGATAAACGAGCAGGGGCTTCGCGATCAGCCTGAAGGCTATAATCCGGAAGCTGACAATATATATGACATAACCAACTTCTGGTGGGGCAGAAACGACAATAATGAGATTCGCGACGCAAAGACCAACTGGGATACGGTAGATGAGCTTTACACAGCCTATGAGAAAAAGAAGATGGATTATCCCTATGGGCAGTTTGTTCCGGATGAAACCGAGATAGAAGGCAAGATAGAAAAGTGTAATGAAATTTACAATAGTTATATGAAACAGATTTCTTACGGAAAGTATGATGGTACAGCTGAAGATATCGTGACAAAAATGCAGGATGAGCTTGCACTTGAGGGGATTGATGATGTTACGGCTGTTTTACAGGAACAGATAGACGCATTATATAAGTGATCATTTTATGCAAACATGATTGATATGAAAACCGGAGTGTAAATTCTCCGGTTTTTTTATGTCAAAAATGGCCGAAAAGCACGATTTTTCATTGAAAACATTGTGCAAAACACTTAGAATATAAGTTATAAAGTTTTTATAAATATAGAGAGGGGAATATACAATATGGCTCAGACTAATATGCTGGCTATGATCCTTGCAGGTGGCAGGGGAAGCCGACTCCACGAGCTCACAAACAAGGTTGCAAAACCTGCTGTAGCATACGGAGGAAAATACCGCATTATTGATTTTCCGCTTAGTAACTGTGCGAACAGTGGAATTGATATTGTCGGAGTCCTTACTCAGTACGAATCGGTACTTCTCAACAGTTATGTTGCAGCCGGCGGACGTTGGGGACTGGATACAAAGGACAGCGGAGTATTCGTTCTGACTCCGAGAGAAAAGGCAGATTCCGGACTCGATGTTTATCGCGGAACCGCTGATGCAATTTCACAGAATATTGATTTCATCGATGCATACGATCCGGAGTATCTTCTTGTTCTTTCCGGAGATCACATCTACAAAATGAATTATGATAAGATGCTCAGATTCCACAAAGAGCATAAGGCAGATGCGACCATCGCTGTTCGCGGCGTTCCGAAGAAGGAAGCAAGCCGTTTTGGTATCATGAACACTGATGGCAACGGACGCATTATAGAGTTCGAGGAAAAGCCCGCTAAGCCTAAGAGCAATCTGGCTTCCATGGGTATCTATATCTTCAACTGGAAGACCATGCGCAAGATGCTTATCGAGGATATGAAGAATCCTGATTCCAGCCATGACTTTGGTAAGGACTTTATCCCTGTAATGCTCAATGAAGGCAAGGGACTTTATGCTTATGAGTTCTCCGGTTACTGGAAGGATGTCGGAACAATCGATTCTCTTTGGGAAGCTAATATGGATCTTCTTGACAGTGAGAACGAGCTTAATCTTGATGATACATCCTGGAAGATTTATTCAGAGGATGTCGGAATGACACCTGCATATATCGCAGAAACGGCCAAGATTGACAGAGCTTATATCAATCAGGGTTCTGCTATCGGAGGAGAGGTTAAGAACTCAGTTATTTTTGCCGGAGCAAAGATCGGACCCGGAGCAAAGGTTATAGACTCTGTTCTTATGCCTAATGCTTCAGTCCTGGAAGGTGCTACGGTTACCAGATGCCTTGTGGCAGAGGGGGTACGCATTGGCAAGAATGCTGTTGTCGGAAGCAAAAAGAGCGAGGAAATCCTCCTTGTTGCAAAAAGTGTAAAGGGGGATGATAAATAATGGAAAATAAGGCATTTGGCGTGATCAATTCCGCCGCTAATTATATTCGCGTTGAGGGACTTCATGATTACAGACCTATAGGAGCTTTTTCATTCCTTGGAAGATTTCGTGTAATCGATTTTCCTATTTCCAACATGAGTAACAGTGGATTCGACAGAATTCAGGTATGCCTCAACAGCAGACCCAGATCAATAGTTGAGCACATCGGCTCCGGACGTCACTACAACATCAACTCCAAACGTGGTGCAATCCAGATGTTCTTTACGCAGAACAATGGCGCAAGCTCAATTTACAACACTGATATCAATGCCTATATTGAGAATATGGAGCAGATCGAGCGTATGCCTCAGGACTACGTTGTTGTTGCTCCAAGCTATATGATCTACAAGCAGGATTATCAGGCACTCCTTGATGAGCACGTAGCATCAGGGACAGATATTACACTTCTCTATCACAAAGTAGATCAGGCTAAGGAATATTACAGAGCTTGCAATACAGTGACTCTTAATAAGCAGAAGGGTATCGAGTCAATCGAGCGCAACATGGGTACGGCTAAGGAAAGAAATATCAGCATGGATACCTATGTTATGAAGAAGGGGATTTTCATTGATCTCATTAAGAAGTCAAGAAAAGAATCCTCTGCATATTCTCTGGCTGATATGATCGCCCTTTCATGCAAGGATCTCGATATAAGAGGATTCCAGCACAGAGGTTTCTTCGCAGCGATAACTAGTCTCGATGATTATTACAGAGCTAACATGGAGCTTCTTGATTATGGTACTGCAATGGAATTCTTCAGACCTGAGTGGCCTATTTATACAAGAACTACAGATGCATGTCCTACTCAGTATTTCCACGGCGCGAAGGTTACAAATTCTATGATATGTAATGCATCGCTCATCGAAGGAACTGTTGAGAACTCCATAATCGGACGTAATGTTCACATCGGTAAGAATGCGGTAGTAAGAAATTCAATTGTTCTTGCTTACAATAACATCGCTGATGGCGTGCATATCGAGAATGCTGTAATAGATAAGTGGGCTGATATAAGAAACGTGAAGAGAGTAGTTTCTGATTCGGTTACACCTGCCTATGTAAAGAGAAACGATATACTGTAACGTTTAAAAAATAAAACTAAATTTTAGCCACACATGGAACTTCCTTTATGATATTATTGAACACGTAGTGTTTAAATAATCATTATCGGGAGGTTTCCATGGGTGGTTTTTTTGGCGTAGCATCGCGTGAAAGCGCAGTTTTTGATCTGTTCTACGGAACTGATTATCATTCTCACCTCGGCACTCGCCGGGCAGGTCTCGCTGTATATGACAGGAAGAAGGGCTTCGATCGTTCCATACATAATATCGAGAGATCGTATTTCAGACCTAAATTTGAAGAGGATATGTTAAAAATGGAGGGACATCTCGGAATCGGCTGTATTTCCGATTTTGAGCCGCAGCCTCTCATTGTTCGTTCTCACCATGGCACTTATGCCATAACTACGGTCGGTAAGATCAACAACATTGAAGAGATTACCAATAAGCTATTTGCGGACAACAGATCGCATTTCCTTGAGATGAGCGGTGGCGATATAAACCCCACAGAGCTTGTTGCTTCCATCATTAATCAGAAGGTTACGATTGTTGAGGGCATTAGATATGCGCAGGAGATAATTAAGGGATCGCTCACAATGCTCCTTATGACTCCGGAGGGCATTTATGCAGCCAGAGATAGATTCGGTAGAACACCGGTTGAAATCGGCCATAAGGATGAGGGATATTGTGTATGCTTTGAGAGCTTTTCATATCTGAATCTGGGTTATGATCCCTACAGGGAACTCGGCCCCGGAGAGATTGCTTTCATCACACCCGAAAGTGTAGAGATAGTAGCTCCGGCCTTTGATGAAATGCGTATCTGTACCTTTCTGTGGATCTATTACGGATTTCCTGCTTCGACCTATGAGGGACTAAGTGTTGAGAATATCAGATACGGCTGCGGAAAAAAGCTTGCTCAGCGTGATATGCAAAGGGGACTGCATCCCGACCTTGTTGCAGGGGTACCTGACTCCGGAGTTGCTCATGCCATCGGATATTCGAATGCTTCTGGAATCCCGTATTCAAGACCGTTTGTAAAATACACACCCACCTGGCCGAGATCATTTATGCCCACAATTCAGTCAAGACGTGACCTCATCGCCAAGATGAAACTAATTCCCGTTAATCAGTTGATAAATAATAAGAGTCTTCTTCTTATAGATGACTCGATAGTAAGGGGTACTCAGCTTCGTGAGACAACTGAGTTCCTTTACAAGAGCGGTGCAAAAGAAGTTCATATAAGACCTGCATGTCCTCCGCTTATTTACGGCTGCAAATACCTGAATTTCTCCCGTTCGAATTCGGAGATGGAGCTTATCACAAGACGCGTCATTGAGAAGCTTGAAGGATATCCGAAGCCGGGTGAAGAGACTGTACGTAAGTATACCGATCCGGATTCTCCCCAATATGAGGCTATGCTTGAGGAGATAAGGAAAGAGCTTAATTTCACATCCCTTCACTACCACAGACTGGATGACATGGTGGAGGCTATACCGATCGAACCCTGCAAGCTGTGTACCTATTGTTGGAGCGGTAAAGAGTGATTCCACCTTCTGAAAACCCTTGAATCACCTTATTTTGCAAGTTTCAATATCTGTTTTTCACAAGAATAATCAGACTTTTTTGACAGATATCACTAAAAACGGCTTAAATACGGAAAAATCCGACTTTTTTTGTCAAAAAAGGCTTGTTTTTAGGCTTTTTGGGTGCTAGTATAGTCAATGTAGTTAAATTTTCTTATATTTGGAGGAAAACGATTATGAACAAGACAGAATTAGTAGAAGCAATTGCAAAGGAGACAGGTCTTTCTAAGAAGGATTCTGAGAAGGCTGTAAAGGCTTTCGTTGACGTTGTTTCAAAGCAGCTTAAGAAGAAGGATAAGGTTCAGCTTGTTGGCTTTGGTACTTTCGAGACTACAAAGAGAGCAGCTAGAACAGGTAAGAACCCTCAGACTGGCGAGAGCATCAAGATTCCCGCTTCTGTAGCTCCTAAGTTCAAGGCTGGTAAGGCTCTTAAGGATCTTGTTAATAAGAAATAATTTAAACTTCAGAAACAGCCGGTAGTCGTAAGACTACCGGTTTTTTCAATTAATCAAAAATTGTTTATGTTTGTTGTTTTGCTGAAGATTTGTAGTTAAAATAGTAAGTAGATTGAATTTAAGCATAACGTTGGAGGGTATGGAAATGTTTAAAGACAGTAAGGTGTGGGTAGCAAAAGCAGACAATGGGGATGATTTATGCCTTTTGCCGAAGATGGCAAACAGACACGGACTGATTGCAGGCGCAACCGGTTCAGGTAAAACGGTTACACTTAAGGTTCTTGCGGAATCCTTCTCCGATATGGGTGTTCCGGTATTTCTGGCCGATGTTAAGGGCGATCTTGCAGGAATGATCCGCGAAGGCTCAGGGATGGAAGAGAGAATAGAGAGATTTTCTCTTGCAGGAACAGGCTACGAATACAAAAAGTATCCTGTTACTTTCTGGGATCTTTTCGGAGAGAAGGGAATTCAGCTTCGCACCACTGTTTCTGAGATGGGACCTATTCTTTTGTCCAGAATTCTTGGACTTAACGATCTTCAGAGCGATATCCTCACAATTGCATTCAAAATAGCGGATGATAACGGGTGGTTTCTGTTTGATACCAAAGACCTGAAGGCTCTTTTAAATGAACTCTCAGAGAACAATAAGGAATATGCCGCCAAGTACGGTAAGATGAGTCCCGTATCCATAAGCGCGATCTTAAGAAGCGTTGTTGCATTGGAGACACAGGGGGCCGAGACTTTCTTCGGAGAGCCTGCGCTTAATCTCACCGATTGGTTTACAACAGATACGAACGGAAAGGGAATGATCAATATTCTTGATTCCGAGAGCCTTATAAATAACGGCGTTTTATATTCAACCTTCCTTCTCTGGATGCTCTCAGAGCTTTTTGAGACGCTTCCCGAGGTGGGAGATATGGAGAAGCCCAAGATGGTATTCTTCTTTGATGAAGCGCACCTTCTTTTCAAGGACACCTCCAAGGCCCTTCTTGATAAGATAGAGCAGGTCGTAAAACTTATTCGCTCCAAGGGAGTCGGTGTTTATTTCATCACTCAGAATCCGAGAGATATTCCGGACGGAGTTCTTGCACAGCTCGGCAATAAAATACAGCATGCGCTTCATGCCTATACTCCCGCAGATCAGAAGGCTGTTAAGGCCGCTGCGGATTCCTTCAGGGAGAATCCCGAGTTTAAGACTTATGATGCTATCATGGAACTTGGAACGGGAGAGGCTGTTGTGTCCTTCCTTGATGAGAACGGTACGCCGGGAGTTGTCAGACGTGCATTTATTCTTCCTCCTATGAGTAAAATCGGAGGAATTGACGACTCTGAGAGAGACAGCGCAATAAAGGGAAGCCTTCTCTACAGTAAATATGCAAATGCAGTAGATTCCGATTCTGCGTATGAAATGCTTCAGAGAAAGGGAGTAATGCTCGCAGAGGAAGCTGCTAAGGCTAAAGCTGAGGCAGAGGCTGCAAAAGCAAAGGAGAGAGAAGAGGCAGCCAAGGCAAAAGAAGAGGAGCGTGAAAAGCAGAAGACAGAAGCTGCAAAGAAGCGCGCTGCAAAATCCGTTGCTTCAACCGTGAGCGGCACAGTGGGACGTGAAGTAGGTAAAGCTGCCGGCAAGGGTTTCGGAAAGTTCGGAAAGACACTTGGAGGCAACATCGGAGCAAGCCTCGGCCGAGGAATTATCGGTACTTTGTTTAAACTATAATCTGGAGACATACACATGTGGCTGCTAATTCCAACAGCATTTTTTCTGACGGCATCTGTTCTTGCCGTTAAATTCAAAGAGAGCATATGCGATACCATAGCCATGACAGGTGCAATGCAGATACTTGCATTGTACCTTCTGGCTGTTATCGGGGAAATGAGGGCTATTTATGTAATAGCTCTTTTGATAATAGCCTTTTTTGTGCTGATTATTTATGCGGAGCACTGTATAAAGGAGGCATCGCTTGCATCCAAGGTTGTGAACATTAACAGCAAGAAAAGGGTATTTCGAAGATGTTTAAAGGTATTCTTTAAACCCTCTGTAATTACCTTTATCCTTGTTTTGACAGCTGTTACCTATCTTACAAAGGACCAGATTTTCACCTGGTGGGATGATATCAATTTCTGGTCATCTGATGCTAAACAGTTATTTTATCTGAACAGGTTTCCCGGAAAATACGGCAATGTTTCACCGGAATTCGGAGATTATCCGCCGGTAACGTCGCTATTTAAATGGGTCTTCCTGCAGATAAGTCCGGGCAGATATATTGAAGGACTCCAGTTTGCCGGCTATTTTGCGTTAAACGCAGTTTTTCTTATGCCTCTTGTAAAAGCAGTGAGGGACAAGCTTTCAGCGCCGGCAACTCTGCTTGCATTTATGGTCCCGGGAATTGTAAACGGGATTATCTTTTACGGAACTCCGGCTGATATCACTATGGGCATCATATATGGAGCTCTGCTGTATGCCATCTGGGACAAAAGAGACCATGCAGGTCTTTTTTATTACGGAAGGATTGCGCTATATGCAGCGGTGCTGTTCCTTACGAAATCTGTCGGTATCGAGTGGGCACTCTTTGCACTTTTGTTCTATTTTATGCTTGGATACAAAGAGAGAGGAATAATCTTCGCGTCACTTTTTTCGGCATCCTTTTACGGAAGCTGGCTTCTGTTCTGTCTGATAAACAGGAGAGTGGCCAAGGCTACGGGACTTGGAATAAAAATGGCAACAGGTTCCTATTCTGTCCCCGCTAATGCACTTGATAAAGCCAGATACTTTTTCCTCGGGCTTTGGACCATGCCGATGCATGCTGATCACAATATAACCTTTGACCTTCCGATAGGCGCGGTGATAATCCTTATCTTTGCTGCTTTTATTGTTATGGTAAAAAAGGGAATAATAGCAAGGGAGCAGGCGAAGCCGATAGGAATTTTCCTTTTGATATCAGCGATTATTTCACATGCAATTATTTTCATTGCACATATTTCGCTTTTTCAGGCTGAGGATCAGTATCTTGATGCCTTTGCTATGACAAATTCGATAGCAAGATATGGGGCACCTTTTACTATAGGCGGCATATATCTGCTTGCGGGAATGGCTTTTACGAAGGCGAGAAGATATGAGAAGCTTTCGGAAAAATCCGATGATCCGGATAACAATAAAAAAGCGCTTCTGATTTACATCGCGTTCGCAGCTTTTGTGCTTCTTACGGCAGATTATAAGGGTATGTATAAGTATCTTGCGGGATATAGAACAGAACTTGCCGATAATAAGACGTACAACGGCGATATGATAGACGATGGCGGAGAGATGTTTATCGAAGCAGTTTACGGACACAGAGACCTCTGGGGACACAGAGTATTGAATCTTAGGAGCGGTGAATCCAATCACTGGGTACATGATACCTATATAAGCAAGGAAGCATCGCCTGTTCCGGCAGTATATGATACACTTACAGAGGCTGATACAGTAGCCACTATATGTGAAAAAATATCAAGCAGTCATGCTGAGTATCTCTTTGCGGAAGCACCCTCTGTTGGGGAAGAGACTATGGCAGAAACTTTTAACACCATCACGGAAGGTGAGGAATATTTTAAATTCTGGAAGATATACAGGATAGAAAAATCAGGAAACGATATTAAACTATACCCTGTTTATTTATATTAAATATGGAAAATAAGACAATACCGATTATAATCCCGGCCTATGAGCCGGATGAAAAGTTAATAAAGCTTCTTTCCGACCTGAAAGCATCGGAGCTTAAACCTGTTGTAATAGTGGATGACGGCTCGGATAAGGATACCTATGGACAACTCTTTGAGACGGCCAAGTCTGAATATGGGGCAGTTGTCCTTCGACATGCAGTCAATATGGGTAAGGGAAGAGCACTGAAGGATGCCTTCAATTACTGCTTGAATGAGTATCCCGATATGATAGGAGTCATAACCGCTGATTCCGACGGACAGCATACAACGACAGATATCACAAGGGTCAAGAGAGAGCTTTTGGAAAACAGCGATGCTCTGATTTTAGGGTGCCGAAATTTTGATGAGGGCGGAATTCCCGCGAGATCCGTGTTTGGAAATAAAACCACCAGCAAGGTGATGGGTGTCCTGACCGGAGTAAAGGTGACTGATACACAGACCGGTCTGCGTGCGATTCCTGCGGGATTTATGCGCTACCTTTTGAATGAAAAGGGTGAGCGTTTTGAGTTTGAGACAAATATGCTCTTAGCCACCGGTTATCTGGGGATTCCGATAAGGCAGGTGGATATACAGACAATTTATATTGAGGAAAATAAATCCAGCCATTTCAGACCAATAAAGGATTCGCTTATTATTTATGCGGTGTTCTTTAAGTTTATTATTTCCTCGCTTTCGTCGAGTGTAATAGATATGCTTATGTTTGCTCTGTTTTGCAGACTTTTCAGGAATGTCGAGGACCTTTTTATAGGATATATTCTGCTCTCTACGATACTGGCAAGAGTGATATCCGCCACCTACAATTTTATGGTTAATTACAAGGTGGTATTTAAGGGGAGAGGAAACAAATTCCTTGCTGCAGCCAAATATCTGCTGCTTGCCGTTGTTATAATGCTGCTTAGCGGCTACGGAGTTACCTTTATTCACGGCTTCTTTGAATCGGCTCCGGAAGTATATGTGAAAATCCCGGTGGACACCGTATTGTTTTTGCTTAGCTTTGTTATACAGCGCGAATTTGTATATAAATAAATGACTTAGGTTTTGTTGGAGATTAGAGTAATGGATAATCGTCTAAATAGAAAACCACGCAGAAAAAAATCAAAGAGCTACTACATGGGGATAATGGTTCTTTTTATCATCTGCGTGATGTATATGATAATGTATCCCCAGTTTGGTCCATCGAATGAGGGGAATAATGCCGGAAGTAGCAGCTCTGAGCTTTCAAGCTACGAGCCTGCGGAAAATTCAGCGCAGCTCCTTACAGACGATGCAAAAAGCGATGCCAAAAGTGCAGCAGAGGCTGCTATATCAGCAATTGAAGAGCGTGATGGGAAAACCTACAACTTCCGCTATCCTGACCGCTTATCCGGCCATTTCGAAAAGCATGGGGCGGAAATGGGCTTTTCTTCAGAGGAAGAATATCTTGAAGGAGCCAATGCTCTTATAAACAATCCGGAGGCTCTTCACAAGACTGAAGCCGAGGACGGTGATGATATTTATTATCTTGAATCAACCAATGAAATCGCCTTTGTTTCCACAGACGGATACATCAGAACCTATTTTATTTGCTCAGGCAAAGCTTATTATGACAGGCAATAGGTTCGATTTATAAAGTAATTATAAAGAGAGAATATCCTTATTTAGTAAAAATTTAGAACTGAATTTCGTCTATTCTGATAAAATATTAAGTGTGAGAGTATTTGTAACAATTGTTTGCATTTATATATCAGGAGGACAATATGGATAAGAACCAATTCTCCCGTGTCAATCAGCGAGCGTTTACGGTATGCCTAATTATTGTGGCTACTTGTGCACTCGCTTTTTTGTTTGAGGGTGTTACGGTAGGCTTTTCCGGCGGAAGAATCCTTGAAATAGCTTCCGTTGTGATAAGTATTGCGGTAATGTGCGTAGCGATGGCGAAGTTCAGGGAAGGCCGTATCGGTTCTTCGATGATCATGATTGGTGCAACGGTTACTTTCGTTGTTGTAATGGCTGTCGAAGGTCAGCTCTACTATGTTATGTTCGGACTTCCTATTCTTGTATGCGGAATCCTTTATATGAACAAGCGCATTATAATAGGCGGAAGTTCGGTAATTCTGCTTATGTATGTCATCACCGCCCTAAGAGTCCTTTCGAAGGGGGAAAGAAGCGGTACAGAAATAGCACTTACCGGAATTGCTACAATACTTACGATTCTGGCATCATATTATACGATGAGCCTCTTGAACGCCTTTAATGAGGAGCATTTTGATACTATTCAGGAAAATGTAAAGGTTCAGGAAGCAGCAAGTCATGATATGGGAAAAATCGCGAGACGTATTTCCAGGCATTTCGACAGCGCTCAGGGTACTATAGCGGAACTCGAGTCGATTATTGAAAATACAAGCTCCGGAATGAAGGATATAGCAAGCTCTACAGAGAGTACCGCAAATGCCGTAACGGATGAAGCCCAGAAGGTGGCAGAGATAAGAGAGCAGACACAGGTTGCGGATTCTCAGAGACAGCAGATGATAGAAGCTTCGCATAGTACCAAGGAGACGGTTGCTGAAGTGGCTCAGACCATCGAAGTTTTGAGAGACAAGGCAAGAGGCGTCCGCTCTGCCAGCCAGATTACTGCCGAATCTACTAAGGCTGTTCTCAACAAGGTAGAAGAGGTTCAGAAAATTCTTGGTTCGATCATGGCTATTTCAAAACAGACGAACCTCCTTGCACTTAATGCTTCAATTGAGGCTGCCAGAGCGGGAGAAGCCGGAAAAGGCTTTGCGGTTGTTGCAGATGATATCAGACAGCTTTCTGAGCAGACTAATAATGCATCCAATGAGATTACAAAAATTATCGGTGAACTTACAGAAGATGCAAATAAGGCCATGGAGAGTATAGATAATACGGTTGAGTCCGTGGAATTGCAGAATCAGGTAATCCGTGATACCGCTTCCTCATTTGAGACGATCAATCATAATTTCGAGGATCTGATTGATAAGATCAGTGATATCGGAACCAGTATGGAGATGATTGATAATTCCACAAATGAGATAAATGATAATATTTCTAATCTGTCCGCCACAAGTGAAGAAGTTGCTGCACTTTCCAATGACGGACTAAAGAATGCTCAGGAGGCGGTTTTGAAGTTCGAAAGCTTCAGAGAATCCCTGGATGGTATTTACAAGCAGGCACAACGTCTCAAGGAGATTAACTTTGATGCGGATGACTCTGATGACGATTGATTAAGGAGGTTAATATGAGAGTATTATTTGCTGCAGGACGTGTTCGTGAAGTTACAGATGTCGAAGTAGTCGGCATGGATGTCGGCGATGGCCAGATTATTGGAACACAGGTGAATTTTATTATGGCAAACGGAAACAAGGTTGAGTATATCTACAGTCAGGGTGTACCGATTGAGGAATCCGGTCAGAAAGCCGTAGAATTTGTTCAGGAATTATATAAAAACGGCTATGCAGACTTCTCCCAGGAAGTTGTAGAAATGCTCTAAAATCTTGTTTTTTTCATAAAGAGAAACAGATCAGATCGCAAAATTTAACAGTATAGTTATGATAATGCACGCGATGATGAGGCTTATCATTCCTACATTTAAAACGGAGTCCTTACAGAATTTGTCCTGAATCGGAGTATTTGGGGAATTCTGTAGGAGACTTCCTTTTTTTACGTAAAAAATCAGCATGATAAGGCCTATTATAGCGACGATGTACTGAATCACGGAATAAATAATGGAACCCGTATTGGAGGGTGAAAGATTGGGATCAATCAGCATCGGCACAAAGGCTCCGAAGAAATTGAAGGTACAGTGCATGATGATGGTATAGATCAGTTTCCTTGTGTAAATATATACATAACCAAAAACAATTCCCAGCGCAAAAGCATAGAAGAACTGGAAAACATTGGTGTGTATAAGTCCGAAAATAAACGCGGATATAATGATGGCATTCCATTCACCATAGCGCCTGCAGTAACCGATCACTGCATATCTGAACATGATTTCTTCAAAAATCGGAGCAAGTACAACGCTGAGAAGAAAGACCATAGGAAGTGACATATTTGTGAGAGTGGATGACAGAACATCAGTCATGTCCTGTCCGGTAATGCTGCCCATTATTACTGCAAGTATCTGCCCTATAAGGGAGCCGATTATTCCAAGCGGAAACATGTACATGATAAATCTGAAAAATTCTCCCGGGGTAAGCTTCCTTCCCTGAGCCTTCTCCTCAGGAGTCATAAACTGCATACCCTTAAGCGGAAGAAGATCCCTGGTAGCCGGAGCGTTTAAGATGATTATTGAAATCGGAACAGCAATAAGGTATCCCGAGCACATGGTGATTAAGGTTGTGAGAGTGGTGTTAGTCCGGAATTGTTCTATAAGCTGCATATAAAGCTCCATGTTCAGACCGTCACCTGTTTGCGGGGAAGCGCTCAGATACGAGAAGTAATTAACGAAGATATATATAAACATTGCTGCAGCTACAACAACTACGCTGAGTATATTGGAGAAAACCACATAAAAGAGAATTGAAAAACCAAGGTGCGAGAATTTCTTTTTTACAGACATAAATAAACTCCTTTTGATATGAAAAGTAAGTATGTATTTATCATATCCGTTTACGAAATTATACGAAATAAAGTCAAGGGTGTAAAGAAACCCCTTCTGTGATATTATAACATCTATGAAAGAACGGGACGAATCAAGAGTCGGCATCAGAAGAACCAAGCGTGCTGAATACCGACGGGAGCTTAAAAAGTTTATAAGTGAAGGAAAAGGCCACTACAGATGCAGATTTGCTGAGGCTGCCTATGAGCTTGGCGATATGTACCGAAAGGGAATCGGAGGTACGGCGGACATATCACAGGCCTATTATTACTATTTGCAGGCAGAGTACGCGGTTATCTTAAGGCTCCAGGTCAGAAGAAACAGTGAGGATGAAGCGTTTATAGCCAAAATCAGACTAGCGCTCACAAGCCTTCGAAGAAAGCTTGGCTACGGCAGTGAGAGACTCTACTGCAGTACACATCCCTTTGTGCTTTATCAGGCTCTTGAAGGCGGCTATGAGATTATGATTTCCTTCAGACGAATGAAGAGCGGCAGGATTAAGATTATAGGAGCCAGAATACCCAAGGCAGGCGCGGACGAATGTAAGAGGTCCAGGATGCTTGTCACTTATGACAGATTCCACTATTGCGAGCTCAAGGATTTCGTTATTACCTATGCACAGAATGTTCAGGGCTTGTGGTATGAGAATTCCGAGGATTGTATCAGGGTTGATGCGATTACACTGGTAATGGATGAGATAAAGGGAAACCGCTGTGAATTTTATTATCATGGGAAACTGGTTGCTTATATTTGGGCAGAGGATTACGTGGTAAGTTCGGGTAGACCTAGGTATATCAGGTTCTGAGAGGAAACTGGTTTATTAAAAAATTATAAAAAACGCCTTAAAATCACTTTTTTCGGGTTGTATTATTGCGAAAGTGTGATAAAATCTAATTATATTGATGGGTGAGATATTTTAGTGCAGGCAGGACCTGCTAAATAAATCGTTCTGCGGTTTATGTATTTATGAGGGAGAAAGAGCCGATGGTTTTTACCACCGGCTCTTTTGTGCAATTATGATTCGTTTTCAGCTGCTTCCATGACGCTCTCAATCTTATTGTGCAGCCAGACAATATCCTGATCAAAGGCTTTCAGCAAAGCTGATGAATATTTGGATTTTCTTATAGCATCGGTTTTTCTCACATCGGATAGAAGAGACTTGAGCTCATCAATATTCTCAAGAGTTTCTGTCATTTCTTCCTTCAGAGAAGCAGATCCGCGTATGCAGCCATCCAGAACACTTCCTATACGGCTTCCCTTATATAGTATCTCACGGGCGGAGGTCATTATATCAGATCTGAAAACCTCCAACGCTTTCAGGTAATCAGCCTGAATAGCATCCTGTTTATCAAGTGTCTCCCTGAAATCCTGATTGAGTCTGGAAAGACTTTGAATCAATATATTCGTGTAGTTGGTGCTCTGCCTGTAATACTCGTTGCTGGCAGAGGAGTACATATCCGCGTACCGGGAAGCATCTCTGTGAGCGGATTCTATGGTGTTTACGGAAGACCTTACTGTTCTAAAGCCATTTTCCAATGCACCGAGCTCTGCATCAAGGGCAGCAGAGATATCATGAATCTTCCTGGACAGATCTCCGACCTCAGCGGCAACCTTCGTGGAAAAGACCCTGCTTTCTTCGTTCATATGAGTGGCATCTATAGTTGTATTAAGCGCCAGAAGATCAGCCTCCGATGCCAGGGCTTCGAGCATTTCTTTTTTCTTTGAAAGGCTTTGTACCTGCTTGTGGTACTGATCGAGGGATGAGAGTGTGTACTCAACGGATTTTTTTAATATGTGTGAAAAGGATGAGTAGCTGCGTATCTGCGCAACAAGCTCGGAATCTGGCATATACTCGGCAGAGAGCTTTGGCAGGTTTATCTGCGGAATCTCTATCTCATCGCTGAGCTCCGAATTGTCGGGGAGCTCAGGTAGATTATCGGTTGTCTCCTTTATGGATGAAAGAGCCTCGCGTACCTTTTCTATGGTTTCGTTTAAAGTGGCAACATCGTCTATATGCCCCTTGGTATCATCCACGATGTCGGAGAGCATTTCCTCGAGTTCATCAAAGCTCTCATCCTGATCCGATGAAAAGGATGAAAGGTCACTTTCTATTTGGTCTCTTCTTCCTCTTAAAGCTGTGGGAATGTCACGAATAGGGGAAATGAGGTCTGAGAGCTTTTTCCGCTTGACCACTTCCTGCCTGCTGATGGTAGGAGCAAACTCTTCGAGCGGCACATAATTATTATCAAGTTCATCATCATATTTTCTGCCAAAAAGCGCCAAAGTTCTATGCTCCTCCCCACGGAAATAATAACTTATAAACTCATTATATCATAATATTTTTAGAATAAATTAATTGCATTTAAGGTATGGTTTACCTAAGATTAATGATAGTAAAAAATATGGAGAAACCATATATGACAAGGCTTTTGACATTATATAAAAAGGTAATTATACCGGCTTTTATAATTATTCTATGTACGTTCGCACTTGCAGGCTGCAAAGGCTCTTCTGCAGGGGCGGACGGCGTCAGCACGATTAAAATTTGTGTAGCTATGCCCCGGGATGACTTCAGATGCGACTATGTCAGGCAGTTTGCATCTGATGTTGAGACCGGCACGCAGGGGCGCGTTAAATGCGATGTTCACTACCAGGATGAATACGGGGACCAGCTGCTTATCTATGATGATATGAAAAAAGGAAAGGTCGATGTTTCGATCATAGCTGCACCCTATTTTACTGATATAGTTCCTGAGGAAGGAATAACCGGACTTCCTTATCTTTTCACAGATCATGAGACTGCATGGGAATTTTCCGAATGTGACATCAATAGA
This sequence comes from Butyrivibrio sp. AD3002, assembly GCF_000420905.1. Lineage (NCBI taxonomy): Bacteria > Bacillati > Bacillota > Clostridia > Lachnospirales > Lachnospiraceae > Butyrivibrio > Butyrivibrio sp. AD3002. The sequence continues at coordinate 23,683 of NZ_ATVV01000010.1, forward strand.
GAGGTGGATGACAAGCTTGAAAAGAGAGGCTTTAAAGTGCTGAGCCATTACTGCGGATCCTTCAGAAATCTGTCCAATTCCGTTCGCCCGATCAATACTCCCGAGGATATGAAGGGACTAATAATAGGAACCGTTAAGAGCAAGACCCTGATGGATATGTTTTCAGTGCTTGGAGCAACCTCCTACAGTTATGTGAGCTCTGAACTATATGACAATCTGAACAGAAGGACTTTTGACGGAGCCGACTGGTCAGCAACTACCTTCTATACAAACGAATACTATAAGATTCAGAATTATGTTGCAGTTACCAATCATGCGTATAATTTATGGAACATGGTTATGAGGACAAGCGTGTACAACAGTCTGAGCGAAGAGGACAGAGCTGTCATTGATGCTGCAGCCAAGGTATCCGCGGAGGGAGAGCACGAGGCGGTTCATCAGAATGAAGAGGATATTTTTAAGAAGCTTGAGGAGCTTGGACTTGAGGTTACATATCCGGATCTCAAGCCGTTTATAGAGGCGACCGAGAAAATTCGCGAGAATTACTCAGGTGATTTCAAGGATGTTTACGCCAAGACCAGACAGTGGCTGGATAACAGGTAATCACTAATTATAGTATTTTTTAGTATGAACAAACCCAAAATATGGTATAATTCTTACATAGACGTAAGGGTTATACCATTTTTTGTGATATAGCATCACACGTCTAAACTAAACAGGATGGGGGGAAGTGCATGAAAAAAATCTATGTACTCGATACTAATGTCCTCATTCAGGCGCCACATGCTCTGCGGTGCTTCGATGACAACGATGTTGTCCTGCCGCTGGTGGTACTTGAAGAATTGGATACGCACAAACGCGACGAGGGTGAGCGCGGTGCCAATGTCCGAGAAGTAATCAGGTTACTTGAAGAACTGAGAAAGGAAGGAGATCTTACAAAGGGAGTAGAACTGCAAGACGGAGCGATCCTTAGGGTAGAGAAAAACTATAAGGATGTAGAGCTTCCCAAGGATATGGTGGAGTACAAATCCGACAACCGTATTCTCAGAGTTTGCAAAGGGCTCTCGGATACACATAAGGAGCAGGTAATCCTTGTAACAAAGGATATTCTGATGCGAATAAAGGCACAGCTCCTCGGGATCCAGGCTCAGGACTTTACAACTGAACAGGTAGTATCAGGTGACGATCAGTATGCCGGAAGAATAAGGGTATACGCACCGGAAGAGAATTTTAAAGAGTTTAGAAGAAAGGGAGTACCGGTTGATGTAGTTTATATCTGCGATGAAAACGGAGATAAGATCAAGCCGGAACTCTATGAGAATGAATTTGTAGTACTTCAGAGCGACCAGTCCACCAATAAGACACAGATGGGCAGAGTCGATCACGGAGTTATCAGAAAGCTTGAATTTGAAAAAGCGCAGCCCTACGGCGTAACGCCCAGGAACGCAGGTCAGTACTTCCTTCAGGAGGCGCTGATGCAGCCCGCGGACAAGGCGCCGCTGGTTATAGTTAAGGGTATGGCGGGTACAGCCAAGACCTTCTATTCATTGGCAGTAGGTCTTGAGAAGATGATAAACAGACCTACGGGAGAGTACAGAAGAATCCTTGTCTGCAGACCGAATTCCCAGTTTGATGACGATATCGGATTTTTGCCCGGAGATGAGCAGGAAAAGATAGGACCTCTTATGAGACCTATAATCGATAACCTTGAACAGCTCATCGATTCGAGCGAGGAAGAGCGCTATAACGATGAGAAGGAACTTCAGGATAAGACGGATGAGATCTTTGAGAGAGGAATCGTTCAGACTGAAGCCCTTAACTTCATCCGAGGCCGTTCAATCCTTAAGACCTACCTCATAATTGACGAAGCCCAGAATATGACGCCGGCTCAGGCGAAGGGCATCATCACCAGAGCAGGTAAGGATACCAAGATAATTCTATTGGGAGATCCCAATCAGATAGACAGACCTTTCCTTGATGAGAGGACAAACGGTCTATCCTATGCTTCCGAGCACATGAAGGGCTCCGAACTCTGCTGGCAGATTACACTGTCTACAGAAGAGTGCGAGAGATCCAGACTTGCTATGGACGCCATCGGAAGAATGCGAGATAAAGTGATATTATAAGTGTCAGCGAATACATAATGCCTTCCCCCACTGGGGGAAGGTGTCAACGAAGCTGACGGATGAGGGGAAGCTCCGGTATGCCGGAGCTTTTTTTTGTTGTAAAAAACATCCTATAGCCGTAAAATCATTATAAACATCGCAATTTATCAAACATTTTTTAGACAACGAGGAAACCTGCATGAAATCTTTAATGGCTGCATTTTTGACCATAACCTGCCTGCTAAGTACAGTAAACTTTGGAGGTGGCATAGTGACAGACAGACCAAATGGTGGCATACGGCAGGGACTTGCCATGTACTGCCAGCCGAGGGACAGCATAGATGTGGTTATGCTGGGATCAAGCCATGTAAATTATGGAATAAATACCTATAAGATGTGGGAGGAATACGGAATCAGTGCCTATGACTATTCCTCTGCAGAGCAGGCGATTTGGATTTCCTACTATTATCTTAGAGAGATCTGTAAATATCAAAAGCCCAAGGTTGTGGTGCTGGACTTCTTTGCGCCCTGCGCCTTTCTGGACAACTACGCCGATAAGTACTATTATCTGAACGATGCGCTTTGCGGCATCAGATATTCCCTCAATAAAGTTGAAATGGTCGAGACCGCGGTTGATGGCGATGAGAATATGAAAAAGAAATATCTTTCCTCATATTATGGAGCGGATTCCGAAGGAGATCTTGCCACACTGAAGGATGGATGGAGTAAGGACTACAGTTCTTTTAAGGGTTATACACCTTCTTTTAAAATGGCTGCCGTGAATACACCAAGTCCAAATACCACTGATGTTAAGGCACCTTCCGAAAAATCTCAGAAATACCTAAGAAAAATAATCGATTATACATATAAAAACGGAATAGAACTGTACATTACGATAGTTCCCTATAACCTGAATGTAGGGCAGCAGGAGGGCGTAACCCAGGAGGAAGACCTGAGGTACAACTGGCTGGAGAATTACCTGGCGGAGATAAAGAACGAGGGTATAGACAATGTTTATTTTGACTATACTTTTAAACATATAGGTGATCTTGGAATAGACTACGAGGGCGGTACGCATTTTGCAGATGGAAGTTCGCACCTGAATTATTACGGTGCCACACAGTTTGCAAAATACCTTGCGCAGGATCTGAGAAGCAGATACGGCGAAGAAAAACTTCCGGATCACAGAGGTGATGAATATTACAGTTCATGGGACGCAGGCGTGGAAGAGCTTAAGGCAGAGGTTGCCGGTGAGGGCTGGGAATGGCGATAAAGAAGAATAAAAAACTAAGACGCATAATTTTTATAGCCATCACGGTGCTGGTAATAGTAATACTTGCCACTGTACTTATTCTGCTGTTCAGACCGGGGAAGAGTGATAGTACCGGCATGACTTCCTATGACGATCTGAAAGAGACAATCACAGAGGAATCTGCCGGAGACAATATAGAGGCGACTGAGGAAGAACCTGTAGAACAAGCTGTTGTAGATCCGGGCGAAGTCCTTGCAAGTGCGGCATACAAGGAAGGAATTATTAGCAGGGCGACTCAGTTTAGGGATGAGTGTGCTTCTTTGTACACGGATATATCCGGAGACCTTGCCAGATTTTCTCTTATTGATATTGATAAGGATGGGATTCCGGAACTTATAATGCACGATGTTTCCGGAAAGAGAGCTTTCTACTGCAGCTATGTAGGTGAAGCTGTCTCCGAGCCCTTTGAGATTTATGTCGATGAAACTGACGATGATTCTTCATATATGCCGGGCACTTACGCAGCTCTTTTTCTTGAGAAGAATCTCTTTATAAAATATGTTATTTCAAATAACGGCGGCAGAATAGAGTCATATCTTTACAGGGTTAATGAACAGACCAAAGCTCCGGAACTGATAAATAATGTTGCGGTGGAAAACGGAGCTTCATTTATGGCAGGAGACGGAAGCAGTGTTTCTGAGGAGGATTACAGGGCTGCCTTTTCGAGTGCGCTTGGGGATGATTACGGTCATTATTTTCTTGACGAGCTTATGATAGCTGACGGTGAGTATGATTTTAAATCCCAGTATTCCTGGGGATCATCGCCGGCTCTTTCACATATGACTCTTGACGAATTATCAGCTAAGATTGGGGGATAATTTACTTGCTTTTTCAGCTTACGACTATTGGCTTTATAATCATATCGGTTTTACTTTTTCATATCACACCGGGGAGATTTCGTAAGTGGGTGCTTCTTGCTGCGAGTGTATTTTTTATATACTGGCAGGGGAAAGCATTTGGGCTTACGGTGCTCCTTTTTATTACGGTGATCTCATACCTTTTCGGGGGATTGATTTCATATTTTCAAAAAAGAGATGAGGTGAAACTTGCGCATATAACTACTGCTATAGGCATAGCTATTCCTGCGCTTATTCTCTTTGGGTGGAAATATCTTTATATTGCAGCAGCATTAGTCGGAGTATATGTTCCGGAAAAAGTGGCAGAGCTCGGACTTCCGATAGGTTTATCTTTCTATACCTTCCAGGCAATCAGCTATGTTGCCGACGTTTCAATGGGAAAAACTACATTACAGAAGAATCCGTTTATCTATGCGCTTTACATGATGTGGTTTCCTAAGTGGATGAGCGGCCCGATTGAGAGAGAAGGGGCATTCCTTGAGGAGATTAAGAAGACGGAGAGCGTAAAGTTTTTTGACTTTGACAGGACAATTCGCGCGCTGTCATATCTTATTTGGGGACTTTTCATGAAGATGGTTATTGCCGACAGGATAGGAATTCCCGTTGACGCTGCCTTTGAAAATCCGTCGGAATATGGCTTTCTGACTCTTATGCTGGTTTCACTCTTATATACGATGCAGATATACTGCGACTTCGCAGGCTATACCAATATAATGATAGGAATTTCCGCGCTGTACGGGATAGAGCTCACACAGAATTTCAGGACGCCTTATCTTACGGAGAATATAGTGGAATTCTGGCGAGGTTGGCATATTTCGCTAAGTAATTTCCTAAAGGATTACATCTATATTCCGCTTGGAGGAAATCGCAGGGGCAGTGCCAGAAAAGCCTTTAACACCTTGGTGGTTTTCTTTGTGTGCGGTATGTGGCACGGAGCAGGACTTACTTTCATAATCTGGGGAATTTTCCACGGAGTTATGAATGTATTTTCAAGCTTTTTGAGAAAGAGCAAAGCGGCATTTCTTGTAAAAGGAATGCTCGGACGAATTATAAGCTTTATTCTGGTATCCTTTGCCTGGATCTTTTTCAGAGCTCCGGATATGAGCGTTGCCGCTTCGTATATCAAAGGGATGATTCCTTTTGTGGGTACAGCAGGAATTAGAACTGGGCTTTCCTTTGAGGACGGACCAATGCTGGGACTCGTGCAGACAGAATGGTGGATTGCAGGATTATCTCTGGTTATCCTTACAGTTATGGATATCATTTCGTACAGGAAAGACACCATCCCACCCGAAACCATGTCCGCAAGATGGGGAGACATTACCAGAGGTGCGGTGTTTGTTTTCCTCGCACTTGTAATATTGATATTCGGAAAATACGGAGCAGGGGAAGAAATCAGAAGCTTTGTCTACGCACAATTTTAAAAGCCTTCCCCTAGGGGGGAAGGTGGCACGAAGTGCCGGATGAGGGGAATAACCTAATAGGATAAAAACATGAAAAGAATAATAGTTACTTCAATTAGTTTAATAGTATTTTTCTGCCTTCTTTCAGTCGCCAACAATGTCCTCTGCGTTAAGACCGAGGCCGGTGTTACGCAGTCGAGGGCACTATACGATCAGCCTAAAAACACAATAGATGTGGTTATGCTTGGTTCAAGTCATGTTCACTGCGGAATCAACACTGCGAAGCTTTTTACCGATTATGGCATAGCTGGTTATGACCTTTCTTCCGCGGAGCAGCCTTTGCATGTTTCCTATCATTATCTGAAGGAGCTATGTAAATATCAAAAGCCTAAGGTTGTTGTTCTCGACTTTTTTACGGCAGCAGCTTTTCAGGAGGATTACAAATACCACTATTATTTCCTCGGTGACAGCTTGTATGGCATGCGCTTTTCGCTAAACAAACTGCAGCTGATGACGGCTTGTTTTGATAATAAAGAAGAACTGTGGAATAAATATTTCCCTTCCTTTTTCGGTTATCATGACAGATATAACGACCTTGAGGAAAAGGATTTAGAGGCTGCTTTCGGCAAAGATTACAGCTATTATAAGGGCTTTGTTCCTCATTTTCATAACGAGTCTATGCCCGATCCTGTGATTGATACCGATGAGTGCAAGGCACCGCTTGAAAAGTCGGTGAGATATCTGGATAAGATAATAGAATATACAAAAGAAAATGATATAAAGCTTTATATAACAATGGTGCCCTACGAGCTGAATGTGGAGCAGCAGGAGGGCCTTAAGCAGGAGGAAACCCAGCGCTACAACTGGCTTGAAAATTATGTGAGAGAGCTTAATGCAGCCGGGGACGATCACGTCTGCTTCGATTATGTATTTAAACATCTGAGTGACATCGGTCTTGATTATACCGGAGGCTCCGACATATCGGATGGTAGCTCTCACCTCAACTACAACGGAGCAAATAAGTATTCCGATTACCTTGGAAATACTCTGATTAACAACTACGGAAGAGACCTCCTGCCCGATCACAGAGGTGATGTCGCCTACGATTCCTATCTAAGATACGCCGAAGCAATAGATCAGCTTGTCGCTGAAAATCAAGATTAAAGTAATCCTTCCATTTCTTTGCTGTTGTGGAAGACGATTATATTTACGATTCCAAAAATGACACCAATAATGCAACCGCCAAGGTGTGCTACGGTATTGGCATCCTTCTGGAAGAAGCATTCATAGACAATCAGTAAACCAAACAACAGAATATTTATCAGCATGTTTTCTTCCTTAACAAGCTGATCTCTGTTTACGATTAGCCATACCACCATAAAACCTGATAAACCCATGGTGCATCCGCTCGCGCCAAGGGAACCAAAGAAATCGTCAAAAGTAATATTGTAGGCCAGTGTGAGAACATTACCTGCAATACCGGCTAAAAAATACATAATGAAATAAAGACCGTGTCCCATATAGTTTTCAAGTAATGCGCCGATTGCAACCAGGCACAGCATATTTCCGAAGATGTGATCAACGTCTGCGTGCATAAAGGTTGCCGTAATCAGTCTATACCATTCTATTTTATCCGTGTAAAAAAATGCGGCGGGATCCAATATCAGATCATCATAGAAATTCGGTGCGATGCTGTTAGATGCAAGATAAACAAGAACGTTTATAATTACAAGAGCTATCGTTACATAAGCTGTCCTATAAATCTGACCTCTTGTCTTTTTGAAAACCGGACGATAAATATTGTTATCGGACGGGGCTTCTTTGATTTTATTCATAATCCATATTCCTCTAAAGCTTTCTAAAGATTCCCCTCAAAGGCTAATTATACAGCATGTCGGCTGTCAAAGAAATCTCTTTTCTAATACTCTGTGTTCGTATAAAATATTGATATTATGGAAAATACAAACACAGAGAAAAAAACAAATTCATTTTGGAGCATTTTAAGAATAGTGCTCATTCTAATTCTTCTTGGGGTCATAATATATGAGGGAGTCATGATATATTTTGATCAAAAGGAGTATTCTGTCGCGATTTCGGAGTACGACAACATCGCCGATCAATATGTCATTGTAAAAGATGATAATTCCGAACTATTCGAAAAAATCGATGAGGATTCAGAGGACGAATATCCGAGGCTGGATATCAATTTTGAGGCATTAAAGGGCATCAATTCCGATTTCATTGGATGGCTCTATTTCCCAGCCATTTCCACAATTAACTATCCGGTGGTAAAGGAACAGTCAATCGATCAGTATCTTCATAAGACCTTTGAAGGAACACCCAATAAGGCAGGCTGCATATTTATGGATGTTGATTCTGATGCTGATTTTTGCGGCCTCAGTGACTTCTTATTTGGTCATAACATGAGAAACGGTTCGATGTTCGGTTCTCTTAAAACTATTTATAAAAACAAGGACAAGGATATCCTTGCGGATAATCCGTATGTATATATTTATACGGAGGATAAGATATATAAGTACAAAGTATTCTCATACTATGCTACAACCGTGGGCTCATACAGCTACACGGAAGTTAAGAACGAGAGTGAATACGAAGATTTTGTAAATTATGTTAAAAACTGTTCTATGAAGGAAATCTCCGGAGATATTGATTTTTCGGAGCATCCTTCACTTCTTACATTGTCGACCTGTTCCGGCCAGTCGGGCAGTGGAAACAGGTTCGTTGTTCACTCTGTAAAGGTCGCTTCCTTTGACAGGCAATAGCGACGTAATATCGGTAGCGATTATTTTTTCCAAAACAGAAAAATACAATATTTAAAGGCTCCAAAACCGATATGTATTCACGATTTTACGTAGATTACAATTAAATCACTCAAACAAAAGTGTTTCAGAGAAAGGAAGGTCGTTATGACTACATCATTAACAATGGCAATTGTAATTGCCGCAATCATTATCATTTCTATTATCATTATTGCAGCCGGATATGTTAAGGCACCTCCGGACAGAGCATACATTATATCCGGTATGAGAAAGGTTCCTCGTATCCTCATTGGACGCGCAGGTATCAAAATCCCCTTCTTTGAGAGGGTCGACAGATTGTATCTTGGGCAGATGACTGTTGACATCAAAACAGAGCAGTCCGTTCCTACCAATGACTTCATCAACGTTAATGTTGACGCTGTTGCAAAGGTAAGAATCGGTACTACTCCAGAAGCAATTCAGCTTGCTGCCAAGAACTTCCTCAACAAGAATCCCGAGCAGATCACACTTGATCTTCAGGATTCCCTTCAGGGTAACATGCGTGAGATCATCGGTACACTTGCTCTTAAGGCAATCAATACCGACAGAGACAGCTTCTCAGATCAGGTTATGGAGAAGGCTTCAAAGGACATGAGTAAACTCGGTATCGAGATTTTGTCCTGCAACATTCAGAACGTAACCGATGAAAACGGTCTCATCAATGACCTTGGTATGGATAACACCTCCAAGATCAAGAAGGACGCAGCTGTAGCTAAGGCTCAGGCTGAGAAGGAAGTTGCAGTTGAAAAAGCAAAAGCTGACAAGGAAGCCAATGATGCAAGAATTGCAGCTGATCTTGAGATTGCACAGAAGCAGCGTGACCTTGCTATGAAGCAGGCAGAACTTAAACTGGAGACCGATGCTGCTATGGCTAAAGCCGATGCCGCATACGAGATTCAGAGACAGGAACAGGAAAAGACAATTCAGACCAACACCGTTAATGCTCAGATTGCAAAGGCAGAGCGCGAGGCTGAACTTAAGCAGAAGGAAGTTGCTGTAAAGCAGCAGGAACTTGCAGCTGAGATTGAGAAAAAGGCTGATGCTGAAAAGTACCAGGCTGAGAAGGCCGCTGAGGCAGAGCTTGTAAAACGTCAGAAGAAAGCCGATGCTGATAAGTATGAGCAGGAGCGTGAGGCTGATGCTAAGAGAGCACAGGCTGAGGCACAGAAATTCGCAGCAGAGCAGGAAGCAGCAGGTATCAAAGCTAAGTACGATGCCGAGGCTGCAGGTATTGAAGCCAAGGGTCGTGCCGAGGCGGAAGCTATCAAGGCTAAAGGTCTTGCGGAAGCTGAAGCAATGGAGAAAAAGGCAGAAGCGTACAAGAAGTACAACGGAGCTGCTATGGCTGAGATGATGATCAAGATCATGCCTCAGATGGCTGCCGAGATTGCAAAGCCTCTTTCACAGATCGACAAGATCAATATATACGGAACAGGCGATGGAACAAACGGTGCAAGCCAGATTTCAGGCAACATGCCTATCGTTATGAAGCAGGTATTTGATACCATGTCAGAAGCTACCGGTGTTGATTTCACTGAGATCATGAGAGCCGGAACCTATGATGCTAAGGTAAACAAGAACATCAACCTCACCGGCAACGGTGTGAATGTGAGTGTTGAAGCAGAGGATACAGTTACTGAATAAGTAAAAAATGATCAAGATTTTTAATTTGAAAAAAGTTAAAAAAGTATCTTGACACATCTGTTTCATAAGCGTAAAATCACAAACTATAAAAGACAAGGGCGTCTTAGAGTTAACACTCTAAGGCGCTTTTTCTTATCTTTTTGAATACACTCCGGAGAATGTGTACTCACAATTGTATACATGTATTCATAAGTAATCACCGGGCATTGTTTTGACCGGAAGTTCTACAAATGATTTATTAGGCGGTGCAATGGGGCATCAGACTGTATGAGCAGTCTCCCTGCGCACCGCCAATTTTATTATCCCGACTAATTTAGGAATCGGAGGAGCAGGTTATGAGTGAAGAAATTTTAAGTGCAATTGATTCGAGTGTTTTCGGAGTTTGGTTTTTGATCGGAGCAGCTCTTGTATTCTGGATGCAGGCAGGCTTTGCAATGTGTGAGGCAGGTTTTACAAGAGCAAAGAATACAGGAAACATCATTATGAAAAACCTGATGGATTTCTGTATCGGTACTGTAGTATTTATTCTCATCGGTTTTGGATTACTCCTTGGTGAGGACATGATGGGAATCATCGGAAGACCGGGATTTGATATTTTTACAAATTATGCAAATTTCGACTGGTCCAATTTCGTATTTAACTTAGTGTTCTGTGCAACAACAGCAACGATCGTTTCAGGATCCATGGCTGAGAGAACAAAGTTCATTTCCTACTGTGTATACTCAGCAGTTATCTCAGCAATCATTTATCCTATTGAAGCTCACTGGACATGGGGCGGCGGTTTCCTTGCACAGATTGGATTCCACGATTTTGCAGGATCCACATGTATCCACATGGTTGGTGGTATCTCAGCCCTGATCGGTGCAGCATTCCTCGGACCTCGCATTGGAAAGTTCGAGAGAAATGCAAGAGGAGAAGTTGTTAAGGTAAACGCTTTTCCCGGACATAATCTTACAGCAGCAGCTCTTGGTGTTTTCATTCTCTGGCTTGGCTGGTATGGATTCAACGGAGCAGCATGTACTACAGTAGAACAGCTTGGAAGCGTATTTGTAACAACAACAATAGCACCTGCACTTGCAACAGTAACATGCATGATTTTCACATGGCTGAGGTATGGTAAGCCCGATGTTTCAATGTGTCTCAATGCTTCACTTGCAGGACTTGTAGCAATCACAGCTCCCTGCGATGTAACAGATGCTTTTGGTGCAATCGTAATCGGTATAGTAGCAGGACTTCTTGTTTGCTTCGGTGTATGGTTCCTTGATTACAAGCTTCACGTTGATGATCCGGTTGGTGCCGTAGCAGTTCACTGCTTAAACGGCATCTGGGGAACACTTGCAGTTGGACTTTTTGCAACAAACGCAGCACCCGGTTACAGCATTGCTGATGCAGCAGGAAATGAGATGACAGGTCTCTTCTATGGCGGCGGCTTCAAGCTCCTTGGTATTCAGTTTGTAGGATTTGCAGCAGCTGCAGCATGGACAGCAGTAACAATCACAATCACATTCGTAGCTATTAAAGCAATCCTTGGCCTCAGAGTTAGTGAGGAAGAGGAAATCACAGGTCTTGATGCAACTGAGCACGGTCTTGCATCTGCATATTCAGGATTCGCACTTATGGATATTTCAAACACACTGAACATGAGTGTCAATGAGAATACAGACCTTGGTGTTGATGAATATGACAAGGCTACAGAGTTCCAGAAGAATGCATCAGTTCCTGTTGTAACTGGTCCTGTTAAATCAGATTCTGCTATTCATAAGGTAGTAATTGTTACAAAGCTTTCAAGATACGACAAGCTTCGTAAGGCAATGAACGAACTTGGTGTAACCGGAATGACAGTTACTCAGGTTATGGGATGCGGAGTACAGAAGGGCTCAGGCCAGAAGTACCGCGGAGTTGAGATGGATGTGACACTTCTTCCCAAGATTAAGCTGGAAGTTGTTGTCAGCAAGATTCCTGTAGAGGATGTTATTGAGGCAGCTAAGAGAACTCTTTATACAGGAAAAATCGGTGATGGGAAGATCTTCGTTTACAGCATCGATAACGTAGTTAAGATTCGCACCGGCGAGGAAGGCGTACTTGCTTTGGCCGACGCCGAGTGATGAAATAATTCCCCGAAATAGCCTTCCCCTTTGGGGCGCACGACATCCGGGGGATGTCGGTTCTGCGTGGACCGGAGCGGAGACAGGTGGCGCGAAGCGCCGGATGAGGGGAAATAAAATAACCAGGAGGAACAACAGATATGTGCGCAATACTCACATATACAAGGGAAGAAATCAGTAAGGATTTCTTTGAGGAAATGCTGCAAAGGACAGCATCCAGAGGGCCTGACAAATTCAGGACACTAAAGGTAAATGGCGGATGGCTCGGGTTTAATCGCCTGGCGATCATGGGACTGAATTGCAAAGGAATGCAGCCCTTTGAACTGAACGGAAATGCTGTTATTTGCAACGGAGAGCTTTACGGATTCAAAGCCCTTAAGTCATATCTGAAATCAATGGGTTATACCTTTCAGAGTGACAGCGATTGTGAGATCATTCTTCCGCTTTATGAGAAGCTTGGAACCAAAATGTTTTCACTTCTCGACGCAGAGTTTGCGATGGTCATCTATGATGATGAAAAGAGAAAGTTTATCGCAGCGAGGGATCCGATAGGAATCAGACCTCTTTACTACGGATATGATGAGGATGGGTACATACTGTTTGCCTCTGAACCTAAGAACCTCACAGGTGTTTGTAAAAAAATATCACCTTTCCCGCCCGGACATTATTACGAGGACGGCAAGTTCATTTCTTACAGAGACATGACCGAGGTTAAGGAAATTAGAACCGACAACCTAGAGACAATTACTAAAAACATTCATGACAAGCTTTTAAATGGAATAAAGAAGAGACTGGATGCAGACGCTCCTGTTGGATTCCTTCTTTCAGGAGGTCTGGATTCATCTCTGGTTTGCGGAGTGGCCGCAAGTCTTCAGGACAAACCGATAGAGACCTTTGCAATCGGAATGGATATAGATGCTATAGACCTTAAGTATGCAAGAGAGGTTGCAGATTACATCCACAGCAATCACCACGAAGTGATTATCAGTAAACAGGATGTTCTGGATGCACTCGAGCCTGTTGTAAAGGCTCTTGGAACCTACGACATAACAACAATCAGAGCATCAATAGGAATGTATCTTCTTTGCAAATGGATCCATGAAAACACCGATATTAAGGTTGTTCTGACCGGAGAAATTTCGGATGAACTTTTCGGATATAAGTACACAGACTTTGCACCAAGTGCCGAAGCCTTCCAGGAGGAAGCGAAAAAGAGAGTACGCGAACTTCATATGTACGATGTACTTCGAGCTGACAGATGCATAAGTGTTAACTCACTGGAAGCAAGAGTTCCTTTCGGAGATCTGGACTTCGTGGATTATGTAATGAGCATTGATCCCGAGAAGAAACTCAATACTTACGGAATGGGTAAGTACTTATTAAGGAAAGCCTTTGAGCCTGACAAGTTTATTCCTCATTCAATCCTTATGAGAGAGAAAGCTGCATTCTCAGATGCGGTCGGACATTCACTTCGAGATGACCTCATGGAATATGCAGAAGCTCATTATACGAATGAGGAATTTGAAGAGAAAAGGAAATCGTATACTCATGCGACTCCTTTTACCAAGGAATCGCTTTTATATAGAGAATTGTTTGAAAAGTATTATTCCGGACAATCAGATATGGTTATAGATTTCTGGATGCCCAACAAGAGCTGGAAGGGATGTGACGTAAACGATCCTTCAGCCCGAGTTTTAAGTAACTATGGAGCATCAGGTAAGTGATAATAATCCCTCATCCGTCAGCTTCGCTGACACCTTCCCCCAGAGGGGAAAGGCAAAAAATCAAAGCCTTCCCCTTGGGGGGAAGGTGGCACGAAGTGCCGGATGAGGGGATATAAAAGGAGGAAACGGTAATGATAGAAGCAAGTAAACTTACAGAAGAATTTGGATGTCTTGTTTTTAACGATAAGATCATGAGGGAACGTCTTCCCAAAGATATTTACAAGGCAGTACATAAGACAATAGAGATGGGTTCTCATCTCGAACTTGATGTTGCTAATACAGTAGCGGCAGTCATGAAAGAGTGGGCTATAGAGAACGGTGCAACACATTTCACACATTGGTTCCAGCCTATGACAGGCCTTACAGCCGAAAAGCATGACAGCTTTATTTTACCCACCGATAATGGCGGAGTTCTCATGGAGTTTTCCGGAAAAGAACTTGTTAAGGGTGAACCTGACGCATCAAGTTTTCCTTCAGGTGGTCTTCGTGCAACCTTTGAAGCACGTGGCTATACAGCGTGGGATCCTTCATCTCCCGCCTTCATAAAAGATGGTTCTCTTTACATCCCGACAGCATTCTGCTCTTACGGCGGAGAAGCTCTTGATAAGAAGACACCCCTTCTTAGATCAATGGAAGCTCTGTCCAAGGAAGCTGTTAAATTGCTCCACCTCCTGGGGTATGAGGATGTAAAGCGCGTAAACACCACAATCGGCTCTGAGCAGGAGTACTTCTTAATTGATAAAGACTTCTACAAAAAGAGAAAGGACCTTCTTTTCACCGGCCGTACACTGATCGGTGCACCGGCAACAAAAGGTCAGGAGATGGAGGATCACTACTTTGGAGTTATCAAGCCCAAGGTATCCGCATACATGCATGACCTTGATGAAGAGCTTTGGAAGCTTGGTATTCCCGCAAAGACAAAGCACAACGAGGTAGCTCCTTCTCAGCATGAGATGGCTCCCGTATTTGAGACAGCTAACATTGCTGTTGATCACAACCAGCTTACAATGGAGGTTATGAAAAAAGTTGCCGATAAGCACAACTATGCATGCCTCTTACATGAGAAGCCGTTTGAAGGAATCAATGGTTCAGGTAAGCACAACAACTGGTCAGTTTGCACTGACACCGGAATGAACCTTCTTGATCCCGGAAAGAATCCCGGAGAGAACATTCCTTTCCTTCTGTTCCTGATGGCTGTTATTTCAGCTGTTGATGAATATGCACCGATCCTTCGACTTTCCGTTGCATCTGCAGGAAACGACCACAGACTTGGCGGCAACGAGGCACCTCCGGCAATTATCTCAATTTTCGTAGGTGATGAGCTTGCACAGGTACTTAGTGCAGTTGAAGAAGGCAAAGCATATGAGAGCCAGGGTAAGGTTCAGATGGCAATGGGAGCAAAGGTTCTTCCTCATTTCACAAAGGATAACACAGACAGAAACAGAACCTCACCTTTCGCATTCACAGGAAACAAGTTTGAGTTCCGTATGCCCGGTTCCTCAGTTTCAGTAGCAAATGCTAACATCGTTCTTAACACAGCAGTTGCTGAAGAAGTAGCTAAGCTCTATGAGAAGCTTTCAGCTTACAGTGGAGACGAACTTAAAGAGAAAGTAAGAGAAGTCCTTAAGGAAACACTTGCAGCTCATAAGAGAATCCTCTTTAACGGAAACGGCTACACAGACGAGTGGGTTGAGGAAGCAGCAAAGAGAGGTCTTGCAAACCTTAAGTCACTTCCCGATGCAATGCCTTACTGGATCAGTGATGAGTCAGTTGAACTTTTCACAAAGCATGGCATCTTCACTAAGGAAGAGATCCATTCAAGATATGACATTCTCCTTGAGAACTACTCAAAGTCAGTTCATATCGAAGCACTTACAATGCAGGAGATGGTAAGAAAGGATCTGACAGAAGGTATTGTTTCTTATCAGAAGGATCTCGGAAAAGAAATCGCTCAGAAGAAGAGCCTTCTCGGAGACGGAAGCGCAGTTCTTGAGACAGGAGTCCTCAAGACAATCGATGAGGCATCCACAGGAATGTGCAAGGCACTTGCAACACTTGAGGCTGATACAAAGAAGGCTGAAGAGAAGGAAGATCTTCTTGAGCAGGCAGCTTACTATCAGCAGACAATTCTTTCAGATATGGATGAACTTCGTAAGTATGCTGATGAAGCTGAAGCCCTTATCCCTGATAAGTATCTCAGCTACCCGACTTATGGACAGATGCTTTTCTCACTTAGATAAAAAGTACTAACTTAACAAGGCTCCTTGAATAAACTTTATTCTTGTGAGCCTTGTAATAAAAATACTACTTGAAAATGCTATTAGATTTTTATCAATAACCTAGTGGTGAGTGTATAGCATATATGAATTTTAATCGATTATGCGTAAGCAACGAGATTAAAATTCATATATGCTATGCGCGCGCCACGGACTATTAACAAAAAAATGGTAGGAAGAGAAATGGACAATTGGATGAATGAGCGTGATGCCTGCGGTATCGGCGCGGTTATAAATATAGACGGTAAGGCCGACAATAAAGTTCTTGACGATGCGCTGAGTATTGTTGAGAAACTTGAGCATAGAGCCGGAAAAGATGCCACAGGAAAGGTCGGCGACGGTGTTGGTATTCTGGTTCAGATTTCACACAAATTCTTTGGTAAGCAGGCGCAAAAACTCGGAATTACACTGAAGGATGCCGGAGACTACGGAATCGGAATGTTTTTCTTTCCCCAGGATTCAATGAAAAGAATGTTCGCAAAGAGAATGCTCGAAGTAATTGCGGAGAAGGAAAATCTCAAGGTCCTCGGATGGAGAGATGTGGAAATTCACCCTGAGATTCTTGGTGAAGTTGCAAGAAACTGCATGCCTTATATCTGCCAGTGCTTCATAGAAAGACCTGATGATGCAGAGAGAGGAATTGAATTCGACAGAAGACTCTATCAGCTTAGAAGAGAGTATGAGAAATCCTCCGAGGACACCTACATATGCTCATTTTCATCAAGGACAATAGTATATAAAGGAATGTTCCTTGTGGGACAGCTCCGCAATTTCTATGAGGATCTTTTATCACCTGATTATCATACGGCAGTTGCCCTTGTGCACAGCCGCTTTTCAACAAATACGACTCCTTCCTGGCAGAGAGCGCATCCGTACAGAATGAGCGCGCACAACGGTGAGATCAATACTATCCGCGGTAACAGCGACAGAATGCTTGCCCGTGAAGAGACCATGCATTCAGATGTTTTCGGAGACGACCTTGCAAAAGTTTATCCTGTAATAGCTTCTTCAGGTTCGGATTCAGCCATGCTTGATAACACACTTGAGTTCTTATATATGAACGGCATGGATCTTCCGCTTGCAATGATGCTTACTATTCCTGAGCCCTGGAAGCACAATGATTTCATGGAACAGGACAGAAAGGATTTCTATCATTACTATGCGACAATGATGGAGCCCTGGGACGGACCTGCGGCTGTCCTTTTCACAGACGGAGAGGTATTTGGCGCAACTCTTGACAGAAACGGACTCAGACCTTCCAGATATTATGTCACCAAGGACGGCAGACTTATACTGGCTTCCGAGGTTGGTGTCCTTGACATACCCGAAGAAAAAATCCTGAAGAAATCACGTCTTTCTCCGGGACACATGCTTCTTGTTGATACAAAGCAGGGACGAATCATTTCAGATGAAGAATGCAAGCAGAAGTATTCGACCGCAAAGCCTTACGGTGAGTGGCTCGACAGACATCTTCTGCATTTAAATAAATTAACGATTCCCAATAAGAAGATTCCGAGAAGCACGCAGGAGATGCGTGATAAGCTCTACAAAGTATTCGGATATTCCTATGAGGATGTAAAGAGCCAGATCATGCCTATGGCTACAAACGGAATTGAGCCCACTGTTTCCATGGGCACAGATATCCCGCTGGCAATGCTTTCACAGCATCATCAACCTCTGTTCTGCTACTTTAAACAGCTTTTTGCACAGGTTACAAACCCTCCGATCGATTCGCTTCGTGAGAAGGTAGTAACGGATACAACTGTGTACATCGGATCAGACGGTAATCTTCTTGAGGAAAAGAGCGACAACTGCCGCGTACTCGAGGTTAACAACCCGATTCTCACAGGTGTTGATCTTATGAAAATCGAAGCTCTTGATCAGCCCGGTTTCCATGTAAGAAAGATTTCACTTCTTTATTATAAGAACACTCCGGTGGAAAGAGCACTTGAGCAGCTCTGTATCTCAGTTGACAGAGCAGTTGCGGACGGCATCAACATCATAATCCTTTCTGACAGAGGTGTTGATGAAAACCACATGCCTATCCCTTCACTTCTTGCAGTGTCTGCAGTTGAGCAGCATCTCGTAAGAACAAAGAGACGTACGGCAGTATCACTTATCTTAGAGAGCGGCGAGCCCAGAGACGTTCACCAGATAGCTACGCTTCTTGGTTTTGGTGCAAGAGCTATTAATCCTTATCTTGCTCAGGAATGTATTGCAGAGCTTATTGATATAGGAATTCTCGATAAGGATTATCACACTGCAATCGAAGACTACAACAAGGCACTCCTTGGCGGCGTTGTAAAGATTGCTGCGAAGATGGGTATTTCTACACTTCAGTCCTATCAGTCAGCTAAGATATTTGAGGCAATCGGACTTTCAAGCGAGTTTGTAGATAAGTACTTTACAGGAACAGTCAGCCGCGTCGGTGGTATCGGAATCAAGGAGATTGGAGAGGACGTTGAGCTTCGTCACAACAAAGCCTTTGATCCGCTTGGACTTTCGACAGATACAACACTTGACTCCATCGGCTTCCACACTCTCAGAAGTGGAGAGGACAAGGAAGATCATATGTATAGTCCGAAGACTATCGTTACTCTCCAGAGAGCAGTAAGAGAAGGTGATTACGACAGATTCAAGGAATACACCAAGATGGTCGACGATGAAAACAGACCTCACACATTAAGAGCACTTCTTTCCTTTGTTCCCACCGGCAAACCGGTTCCGCTTGAAGAAGTCGAGAGCGAGGAAGAAATCGTAAAGCGCTTCCAGACAGGAGCTATGTCCTACGGTTCACTTTCCAAGGAAGCACATGAGACTCTTGCTATTGCTATGAACAGACTCGGCGGAAAGTCCAATACCGGTGAAGGCGGTGAGGACGTTGCAAGATTCGGAACAGAGAGAAACAGTGCTGTTAAGCAGGTTGCTTCAGGTCGTTTCGGTGTAAGCAGCAGATATCTTCAGAGTGCAAAGGAAATCCAGATCAAGATGGCGCAGGGAGCAAAGCCCGGTGAAGGCGGACATCTTCCGGGTAAAAAGGTATATCCCTGGGTTGCTTCAACAAGATTCTCAACTCCGGGTGTTGCGCTGATATCACCTCCGCCGCACCATGATATTTACTCCATCGAGGATCTTGCACAGCTTATCTATGACCTTAAAAATGCAAATGACAAGGCAAGGATTTCAGTAAAGCTTGTATCAGAGGCAGGCGTCGGAACTATCGCATCAGGTGTTGCAAAGGCCGGCGCACAGGTAATCCTGGTATCAGGTTATGACGGAGGAACAGGTGCTGCTCCTTCTTCATCAGTACACCATGCAGGTCTTCCCTGGGAGCTTGGTGTAAGCGAAGCTCATCAGTCACTTTTGGATAACGGCCTTAGAAGCAGAGTGGTTCTTGAGACAGACGGAAAGCTTATGACAGGAAGAGACGTTGCCATAGCTGCACTTCTTGGAGCAGAGGAGTTCGGCTTTGCAACTGCTCCCCTTGTATGTATGGGCTGTATGATGATGAGAGTCTGCAACAAGGATACATGTCCTGTAGGAATTGCTACTCAGAACGAGGAACTCAGAAAGAGATTTAAGGGTAAGCCCGAGCATGTAATGAACTTCATGCTTTTTGTTGCAAGACAGCTTCGTGAGATCATGAGCGAGCTTGGCTTTAAAAAGCTTGAGGATATGATAGGAAGAACCGACTGCCTTAAGATGAGAAGCGTACCTAAGGCAAGATGTAAGGATGCTGCTGACCTTAAGAGAATTCTGGATGCTTCCTATGTTGGAAGAGATAAAAATCATTTCGAGCCTGCTGATATATATGATTTCGGACTTGAGAAAACTCTTGATTCCAAAGTGCTTATTCCGGAGTATGAAAAAGGAAAAGCCGCTCTTAAAAAGAATCTGCAGAGTGCTCAGACTGACAGCGATAAGAAGAGTAAAAATGCAGAGCTTAACATCAAGGTGGATATTTCAAGTACCGACAGAAGTTTTGGAACACTCCTTGGAAGCAGAGTTACTGCAGACTTTAATAACACCCTTCCGGATGATTCCATCAAGGTTGAAGCTCATGGAGGCGGCGGACAGTCCTTTGGAGCATTCCTTCCAAACGGTGTCACTCTGAAACTTTACGGTGATGCCAATGATGGTTTCGGAAAGGGACTTTCCGGAGGAAAGGTAATTGTAAGACCTTCTGAGAAAGCGACCTACAAAGCTCATGAAAACATTATCATCGGTAATGTTGCTTTATACGGAGCTACTGCAGGAAAAGCTTATGTATGCGGAGTTGCCGGAGAGAGATTCTGTGTCAGAAATTCCGGTGCCATAGCAGTTTCTGAGGGCTGTGGTGATCACGGTCTTGAGTACATGACAGGCGGAAGAGCGGTCATTCTCGGAATGACAGGCAAAAACTTCGCAGCCGGCATGAGCGGCGGAATCGCTTATGTACTTGATAAGGAACACACATTATATCTCCGAATGAATAAGGATATGTCTTCACTTTACGAAGTCACTGAAAAGTATGACATCGCAGAACTTCACTCAATCCTTGAGGATTACGTAAAGGAGACCGGTTCGGAGTACGGACGTGAGATTCTTGATAATTTCGATGACTACATCGCAGATTTCAAGAAGATTGTTCCGAATGATTATCAGAAGATGCTTACTGCAATCGGTAAATACGAGGAGCAGGGCATCGATCATGAGCATGCAGTGCTGGAAGCTTTTAAGGAGTTGACCTAAGATGGGAAAAGATACAGGATTTCTTGAATATAACAGAACAAATAACAGGGACGTTCCGCCCGAAGAAAGAATAAAGAATTTTGAGGAGTTCCACACTCCTCTTGATTCTGAAAAAAGAAGACAGCAGGCTGCAAGATGCATGAACTGCGGAGTTCCGTTTTGCCAGTCAGCAATGAACTTAAGCGGCATGGTAGTGGGCTGCCCTTTGAACAATCTCATTCCGGAGTGGAACGATGAAGTATATAAAGCTCATGATGAGCATGCATTTGCAAGACTTCATAAGACCAGCAATTTTCCGGAATTCACGGGCCGTGTATGTCCGGCACTTTGCGAAAAGGCCTGCATGTGCGGACAAAACGGCGATGCTGTAACGGTTCATGACAATGAGTTGTTCCTGGTTGAGACAGCTTATGCTAAGGGTTACATCAAACCGTTTATCCCGAGCATAAGAAGCGGTAAAAAAGTGGCTGTAATCGGAAGCGGTCCCTCCGGACTGGCCGTAGCAGACGAGCTTAATCACAGAGGGCACAAGGTTGAAGTCTTCGAGAGAGAGGATGAAATCGGCGGACTTTTGATGTACGGTATCCCCAACATGAAGCTTGATAAGAGCGTAATTAAGCGTAGAAGAAAGCTCATGGAAAAAGAGGGTGTTGTGTTCCATACAGGAACCGACGTAGGAAAGGATGTTAAATCCGCTGAGCTTCTTCCGGGATTTGACGCAGTTGTTTTTTGCTGCGGTGCTAAAAAGGCAAGACCCCTTGCGGTAGCCGATCCCGAGAAGGTAAAAGGTGTTTATAATGCAGTTGATTTCCTTACATCAACAACCAAAGCGCTTGTAAAAGGTGGCGGCAAGACAGTTGCTTCACTTCAGGCACAGGGTGGATATATCGATGCAAAGGATAAAAATGTAGTTATTGTAGGCGGCGGAGATACAGGTAATGACTGTATCGGCACAGTTATAAGACACGGCGCAAAGAGCGTTACAGCTCTTGAGATGATGCCAAAGCCTCCGGTTGAACGAGCTGCAAATAATCCCTGGCCGGAGTGGCCAAAGACCTTAAAGACAGATTATGGTCACGAGGAAGCCATCCATGTTTTCGGAAGTGATCCGAGAGTTTTTGAGACAACGGTGAAGGGAATAACAACAGATAAAAAGGGTAACTTAAAGCAGATCGAAACGGTTAAGGTTACTTTTAAGGACGGCAAGCTCACTGAGGTTCCCGGTTCGGAAAAAAACTTGAAATGTGATATACTTTTAATAGCCGCAGGCTTCATAGGCTGTGAAGATTATACCGCTGATGAGTTTTCACTTAAGCGCAGCCAGAGAGGCACAGTATTAACTGCTGAGGACGGCTATCACATTCAGGGAACAAAGCTTTTTGCTGCAGGGGATATGCACAGAGGACAGTCTCTTGTTGTATGGGCTATCGCAGAAGGAAGAGCCTGTGCCAAGGAAGTTGACGAGTACCTGATGGGATATACGAATTAAAATCTTGTTGGGGAAGTTGTCATGGGTGAGAATTCAGCATATTACAATGAGTTACAGAGTAGACGCAGGGATAACATCAATAGTGTCAAAGCGCTGCTGCCGCAGTATGCGCATGGATTTGTTGATGAATGTCTTTTGAAATATCAGATAAATACTGCGTACAGCTATGCCCATGACATCTACTTTTTCTTCGGATACATAAAGGAGAACAATCCTCTATGCAGGAATCTTGAGATAAAGGATATCCCCCTTATGGTGCTTGAGCACATGAAGGCACCGGATATAAATGAATTCCAGACCTATGTCGCGCAGGGACATAAGGTCACAAAGTCAGGCATCAAGCAGGCGAGGGAGAGAGCCATCGCGAGAAAAATGGCCTCTGTAAGAAATTTCTTCAAGTATCTGATTAAGTTTGATTACCTGGAAAATGATCCAACTTTAAAAGCGGTGACAAGGTCCAGGGAAAAGCAAAGAAGATCAATCAACCGTCTCGACAGCGACCAGGTGAAGATGCTGATGGACACGGTTACCAATGTGAAGTCAGGTTCGCATCATTCACAGGTTATGAGCGAGCTTACGTCGAAAAGAGATCTTGCGATTATTACACTTTTGCTCAATACCGGAATTCGTGTATCGGAGTGCGCGGGACTTGATCTCAAGGATGTCGATTTCAAAACCAATACGATCAAGATTGTGAGAAAGGGCGGCTTTGAGGACGAGCTCTACATCAGTGAGATAGTTCGTAACACTCTTCGAGATTATATAAATAACGAGAGAGAATCTCTGATGGCTGAGGATGAGGAAGAGGAAGCTCTTTTCATATCGCTTAAGCACAACAGGCTATCAGTCAGAAGTATTCAGCACATGGTAGGAAAGTATGGTCAGAATACCGGACTTGAGAAGAAGCTCACACCGCATAAACTAAGGCGTACTTACGGAACCGCGTTATACAATAAGACCAGCGACATCTACATGGTTGCCGATGTTTTGGGACATAAGGATGTAAACACCACGGTTAAGCATTACGCAGCAGTGGAAGAGGAGCACAAGAGACGTGCTGCCGGAATTGATATTTACGATATGAATGATGATGAATGATTATGAGGGTTGTCACAGAAGTGGCAACCCGATTTTTTTAGCACAATTGCTTAATGAAGTATTTTAAAAAATTGTGCAACATTTTTTAATGCTGAACTGTATAATAGGTAAAGTCGATTTTATTTAGGAGGGACTATGAAAAAACAAGCATTATCAGTTTTATCGGTTTTACTGGGCATATGTCTGGTAACCGGATGTGGGGGATCAAGTGGGATTAATGAATTAACAAAAAAAGTCGGGGGATTTAAATCTTCTGAGAGTACTATCGGAGAGTCCGACATACTACCTACCGATGATCAGAATGGTGACAAGGATGTGTCTTCAAATGATGATCAGAAAGGCACCAAAGACGTACTTTCAAACAATAAAAAGAGCGGTACCATAGACGTACTTTCTAACATCAAAAATAAGTATGCATCTGCTACGGTAGACAGCGCACATGAATTCGGCGAGCCTATGTATAATCTTCCCAAAGATTATGTATTTGAGTTTGACTGTAATGAAGAAGCAATGAAGTGGGATTATAACATGGCTTTCAGTGTATATACAACACTTGATTTCGAAAATCCTGACAAGTATACCCACGACTGCAGCGTATGCTCACTTGAAAACGGTAAAATATTAGTAGAACCGTCTGCTGTAGATAATTTCTATGACATACCCGAGAGCACTATTACCGCAGAAACAGATACTTTTGCTGCATGGGAAACAGAGTGTGATGGTACATGGGGAAGCCTTAATAAGCTGTATTTAGTACAGAAATACGATCTTCAAACAGGTGAGGAACTTGCTAAACCTATTATCACACCTTTTAGTATTCGCCATGACATTGAATCAACGACGGTAAAGCAGAAAATAGATGACAATAACAATTATTATCTTGAATGGACTCCTGTAAGAGGAGCTTCCTCATATCTGGTTTTTAAGCTGACTGATTTAGGCTATTATCTGGTTTATAAGACAACAGATACAAAAGCGTCTGCAGATAGTTTTTGGGGACAGCTTGATTCCGATAGGTGGAGTGAGTTAGTAAATAAGGATTTAGAAGAAAGTGGTTATGATACTACCACTTCTGAAAAGCTTTACATGAATAGTGATCTGCATGATGACAAGCACTGCAAGTTTGCTGTAGTAGCCGTAAGAGATGGAAAGACATCAGGTATCAGTAATATAGTTGATTCTGATGAACTCGCTGATTTATTACCATATACGAAAGAAGGAAATCTTGAGGTTACAATAAGGCAGGTAAGCGATCTGCCGGTTTACATTAATGTGACAACAGTAAACGATAAGACTATGCAGATGATTATCGACTATCATGGATGTGTTTGCAAACATGGGGACGATGATTCAACAACATATTATCTGTTTCCTAAGATTTATCATACGGATTTATCTCCGTTTTTGATTACTGTACATGGTATGCCCTATGGTGAATTTACAAAATATGCGCAGCAGGTAGCTGACAGACAGGATAAAATTACTGCTACAATGCCTACAGGCAGAGTAGAGACAAATGTAGATGTTTCTAACGTCCCTACCATGGAAGATCCGGAGGTATCAGAAAATCCGGAGACATCAGTAGAACCTGCAATACCCGAAGAGCCTACGAGTCAGGAAGAACCAGAGGCTCAGGAAGAGCCCACAACTCAGGAAGAACCTGAGGTTCAGGAGCAGCCTACCACTCAGGAAGAACCTACCACCCAGGTTAATCCCGGTTCAGCTAATGAACTGATGACAGAAGTGGCAGACATGGTTAACACCAATTTGACATTATTGCAGGAGCAGAGCGGTGTTTCTTTGGATGATGTTATATTCGCTGAGTCACCTCTCGAAGAATGGATGGCGTACTGCCTGATGGCCAGAAGTGAATATATTCCGGTTCCTTACAGCGAGTTCCCCGAAGGAGCCGATGTAGAAGGCACGACTAACAAACTGTTATCTATGTACAGACAGAATCCTACAAGTGGTGTAATCAATGGTATTAAGTATTCATATGATTATGAGACATATATTGTAGAGTATGTTGACGATACAAATGACAGACTGGGCAAGTCGGTAGAGGAGTTTAAAAAGGCTAAGGAAGTAGCTGACTGCGTAACAGCAGGCTTATCAACAGATTATGATAAGGTAGTTGCATTGAACGATTATTTCTGTACCAATGCATCCTATGATGAAAGCTCTATGTCTACTGAAGTAGATATGAATTCACTCACACAATCATTTATTGATGCTCATACACCTTATGGTATTTTGTGCAATAACTACGGTGTATGTGAAAGCTATTCTGAAGCTATGGCTCTTGCAGGAAGACTTGCCGGTCTGGATGTAATTATTGAAACCGGAGATCTGTATGGTGCCGGCGGACATGAATGGAACAGAGTAAATATTGATGGAAACTGGTGTATTCTTGATATAACCAACAATGATAACGAGATGGTACCTAACGGTCTTTGCAACATAACGGACAGTATGGCAACTCAGCTTTTGATATCAGATAAAACATCGTATTTGTTCGATGCTTCAGCTAATACCGATTCTTATGAATACTATCACATGAACGGTGAGTATGTTGAATCTACTACCGATCTTGCAGATAAGCTTAGAGAGCAGTTAGACAGTGATGGTGTTGCGCATGTTCGCTGCAGCGAAAACATGACGCAGGATGATGTTACTGCAGTAGCTCAGCAGCTGTATAGTGAGGGCTATGACATCTCTGAAGGATATTTCGTATACAATATAGCTATACTTTCAAAGTAAAACACTTTTGTAGAGTTTGGAAAGTGAAGTAAAATAAAAAGTCGTCCTTTCAAAAATGAAGGGATGACTTTTTTTGTAAAAATTACAAAAATATTACAAATATTTAAAATGTTCGTTGCAATTTTCGGCTATTACTGTATAATTCTATTTTTGTGGGGGACTATATAATTGGAGGAGTGTTATGAAAAGAGTATTCAATGATCTCGGAAGATTTATTCTTCTGTCTGCATTCGCGCTGACATTATCTGCAGCAGTTTTAATAAGTTATCCCATGAGGGATGTTAAGGCATACGTAGAGGAAACCAAAAATTCTGACGGAACTTACACATATACAGATAGCGATACCAATGAGTCTGTTACATCAAAATGGAAAGACGGCTACGCAGAAAAATATATCGGAAAAGAAGAGGCAGCCTGTGTGATAGAGACCAAGTCCTATTACAACGTGATAGATCTTTATACCACATTGGATGTTGCAAGGTTAGGAAATTTCAGGACAAACAGTGACAAGCTCAAAGTAAAAGTGATGTACAGGCATGAAAACAATTACGGCCTTGATAATGCTGATACCAGCTCCTGCTGGATAATCACTCCTGATGGGAAAAAACTTTACAAGGATATTTACGGAAACAGGAAAGAATTCAATGCTTCCACGGAACAGGAAATATTAAAGACAAATAAATATGAGGCAAACGGAAGCTATAAGATAAGACTTTATACCAAAAAATCCGGTAAATATGTATTTTCATATGATGCCCTGGATCACAATGGGAACGTCATTACGACAAAGACAGTAAAGGTTGTGACCAAAGAGGATACAGATCCCATCAAAGAAGCAACCTTTGCAGGAAAGCGATTTTATGTAAGCAATGTCGGAAAACAGAAAGGTCTTAAGACTGATCTGTATAACATCAAGGGAGGCTATAACACTAAGAAATCCGGCAAGCTAAAGATTGTCATGAACAAAGGCTACAAAATCAAAAAGATTGAGATGGGCTATCAACATGTAGAACGCTCCAAGGCAAGTACGGACGATAAATGGACAAACAGTTTTGCTGATGTTACTTGGAAGACAATTAAAAACGGCAGGAAGATAAAGCTTAATTCAGAGAATGTGTATTCATATTTCGATAAATATGAGAAGAAGTCAAATGAAAAAGCTCCTGGAGGTTATGACATCTACTCCGATGAAAATCATGGACAGATATCAACCACATATATTCGCGTTACCTATTATGATACAAAAAGCAAGAGAACAGAGCGGACACAGCTTTCTATCAACAGGAACATCAAATGATTCATGGAAGGTGAGATACGAGGATGAAAATGACAGAAATAATGAAAAAGGCAGTGCTGCTTTTTGCTGCAATAACTATTACACTTACAGGTTCGCTTAACGCAAAGGCTTACACGACGATAACCTGGAGCGATCAATATAAAGCAAATGTTTTTATAAACAGTGATACCAATGATTCATGTGTTAACAAGAATTCCGGAGATCATGCAGCTAATGCTTATGTATGTGAGCAGATAAAAACAAAGACGATAACAACAGAATATTACGGTACAAAAAATGAAATAACACTCTATACAACCTACGACGTTGCGAGATTCGGGAATTTTAGAACAAATAAAAAAGTCTTAAAGCATAAGGTTACCGAGAAGGTGGAGGATAATTATTCAGAGTCCAACAGCTATGTTACCGGAACGGATGGAAAAAAATATTGCAAGGATATTTTTGAAAATAAGCAGGAATACTCCGAGGCTACTATAGCAAAGGCAGAGAAAACCAATAAGTTTCACGCTTATGGGGAATACGCCATCAGGTTTTATACAAAAAAAGCAGGTACATACAAGTTTTACTATGATGCATTGGATCAGGACGGAAATGTTATAACCACTAAGACTATCAAAGTAGTTGCAATGGAAGACGGTGACCCGATAAAGGAAGCAACCTTTGCGGGAAAAAGATTCTATGTCAGCGCCAATACACAATATAAAGGAAAAGAAACCAATCTGTATTCGACTAAGGACAGAGCATATACAACAAAAAGCTCCGGTAAGCTCAAGTTCAAAATGAATAAAGGCTTTAAAATTCAAAAGACTGAAGTCGGATATACTACCGTAGGATACAGGGATAACAGTACAGATGATAGCTGGGCAATTCAGAATAAAGGAACTGTGTGGACTGAGGTAAAAAACGGTATGAAGATTACACTGTCCTCAACAGATGAGGGGAAACCATGGTATGAGAAAGCAAAGAGACATGATGCCCCCGGACAAAGCAGAATTTATAGCACAGAAAGATATGAGCAGCGTGCAAGGACGTTTATCCGAATTACATATTTGGACAAGCGAAATGGGACGACAGGAAGTTCAACATTTACAATTTACAGACTTATAAATAAATAGAGAGTTTGAAAAAATATCTCTGTAAATTTAATATAAGGTTATTTAGAGGGTCTTCTATGATAAAATTATATAAATTATCATAGAAGACTTTTTGTAATGTCGAACAAAAAAGTGAAGTTTACAAACCGAAACCGATGACAGCGGGGAAGAAAGCAGCCATGAAAGAATTTCTGACAAAGCTTATCAACTTCTACAAAAAAGAAACGGAACTTGATGTGGTATTCTTTAAGCTCCTTGGAACATCGGGAGCCATAATAAGCCTGATAGGAGCTGTGCAGTCGCTATTTACGCTTAGTGACCTGTCGGGATTTTTTATAAACATGGGCGCTGCAGTAGGAAGCATAGCCCTTATCTTTTTTGTGGACAGGACAGGGCATTATCTTGCCGGTTATCTCATAACGTCCTTTGGGATATTCATGGGACTGTTTGGGATACTTTTTTTTGAGATGGGAGGACTCTATGGCTCGATGCCATATTTCTTCTCCTTTGGAATCCTTTTTACTCTCCTCATGTACAGAAGGCCGTCTCTTCGCTATGCAATGGTGGTTGTTCACGTGATCTACTATGCAGGGCTATGCCACATCGCATATTTTCATCCGGAAACCGTTACCCCGTTTGATACGGATATGTCAAGGTACGTGGACCAGCTCACAGGTATCTTCGTATCCAGTGTGGGCATAGGAATCATCTTCCATATGTACCTTAACGAATACAGGAAGCAGCAGCGTCTTGCCCAGGAATCCAGCAATGCCAAGAGCGTGCTGCTTGCCAATATCAGCCACGAGATAAGGACCCCTATCAACATGCTCCTTGGCATGAATGAGATGATCCAGAGGGAAGCCGAGAACGCCCGGATACTTGAGTACTCGCAGAACGTCGACTCCGCAGGCAAACAACTCCTTTTTATGATTAACCAGTTTTTGGACCTTTCAAGGATAGACATGGGCAGGGAAGAAGTGTTTGAAGAGAACTTCGACCTCAAGGGGCTCATAGACACACTCTCTATTTACTATAAAAAAGAAGCTGACAATAAGCGCCTTGACTTTGTGGTTGATACGGATAAATATCTTCCAAGATACTTTGTTGGAGATGTAAAAAAACTTAACCAGATCCTCATGAACCTTCTTTCCAATGCCATCAAGTACACGAAAGAGGGTATCATAGTATTCAGCATCCATAAAAAGGAAGAAAAGGACGGAATCTATACACTGCGCTTTGAGGTATCTGATACAGGAATGGGCATAAAGAAGGAAGAGCAGGATAAGATTTTTGAGAGCTTTGAAAGATTAGATATAGTCCGTAATCGTGGCATCGAAGGTACAGGCCTTGGCCTTGCCATCTCCGGTAACCTTGCAAGGCTCCTTGGAACGCAGATAAAGGTTAAGAGCAGGTACGGAGAGGGAAGCCTTTTCTGGTTTGATATAGGCCTTAAAAGGGGCGCAGACATAGAAATTGACAGCTCCTTAAATGAGAGCTTCATTGCTCCTGACGCAACGATCCTGGCAGTGGATGACAATAACATGAACCTGACGGTCCTTAAGTCTCTTCTTAAAAGAACTCTCATCAGGGTGGATACTGCTCAGTCAGCTCAGGAGTGCTATGACCTCTGCAGGGAGCGGGACTATGACCTCATCTTTATGGACTACATGATGCCTGATATTGACGGGATAGAAGCCATGGAGGAACTTCGAATCATGGACGGTGGCAGGATGAAGGATACACCCAT
Source organism: Butyrivibrio sp. AD3002 (assembly GCF_000420905.1). NCBI lineage: Bacteria > Bacillati > Bacillota > Clostridia > Lachnospirales > Lachnospiraceae > Butyrivibrio > Butyrivibrio sp. AD3002. The sequence continues at coordinate 54,144 of NZ_ATVV01000010.1, forward strand.
CATCGTCCTTACAGCGGATGCAACTCCCGAGAGCAAGAGGATCTTTATGGAAAAGGGCTTTGATGACTACCTGCTAAAGCCCGTGGATGTAGGCCTACTTGAGAATACTCTTATAAGGAACCTGCCAGGAGGTCTTGTTACAAAGGTAGAAAAAGAAAAGCCCATAGAGATTCCACAGGAAACTCTTTTAAAGATTAAAAAGATACTTTCAGGGTATGACATCTCCCTGGATATGGCAATGAAGCACCTTAGCGGCGATATCCTGCAGTTTGTCAGGATTGCAGAGTTTTTTGTTAAGAGTGCTGATAAGAGCATGGATGAGCTTAAGCGCCTTCTTGAAAGAAAAGACTACGAAAAGGCAGCGCTCATAATCCATTCCATTAAGGGTAATTCCGGAAATGTAGGCGCAGAGGATCTTTATTATAACGCCAGGAGATTAGAGAAGAGAGCAAAAGAAAGCGATGGCACATACGTTGACGCAGCATCTCCTTTGTTCTTCATGGAGTGGGAGAGGGCAAAAGACGGGCTCTTAGCTGTCCTGTCCGAATTTGACAGAATAAGGCATGATGCTGCAGCTGCGGAACCGGAGGAGGAACCCCTTGATAAAGATGCCATCATAGATGAGCTTATAAATGCCATTAGTAACGGCAATCAGGCCCCTGCTCTCAAATACGCAGATAACCTTGCTGCAATCCTTTGCGGGGATGATACAGTTGATAAGATCAGGAACTGTATCATGAATATCGACTTTGACAGTGCAATGGAACTTGCCATGAAACTAAAGAAGTAACAAAAAGGCACTTATATATTACGTGATAACTGCTATGATTGATTACAAAGATATAAGCAGGATGATCACCTGCACATATGAGGGGAAAATGGAAATGATGGAGAACTACAAGATTCTCTGCGTAGATGATGATATAAATATGCTGAATACTCTGGAAGATATACTTATAAATGCCGGCTACAGCGTAAGCCTTTCAAAGTCCGGAAGACAGGCCATTGAATTTGTCAAAAAAGGCATCGGCTTTTCCCTGATCCTCCTTGATGTTGATATGCCCGGGATGGACGGATATGAGACACTTAAGGAGATAAAGGACCTTCATATGGCAAAAGACATTCCGGTCATCTTCCTTACTGCCAAGGACGAGCCTGATTTTGAAATAAAGGGTTTTGAGTACGGCGCTGCAGACTATATCACCAAACCCTTTGTAAAGAGCGTATTTCTTGCAAGAGTAAGGAACAGGATCACAGCTCCTTCAAGGCAGAAAGCCATCGAGGCTGAAAATCTTGGGAAACTTAGGAATATGCTCTCTGACCTGGAACTGAAGGTGGCAGAATACATAGCAGAAGGTCTATCAAACCAGGAGATTGCAGATAAGACCAGCTACTCCTATGGCTATGTAAGGCGAGTCGTATCCTCGATCCTTGATAAAACCGGGATGGAAAAGAGGACAGACATACGGCATTTTTTGAAATCGGGGGAGTACTAGGCCTGATATTTCATATGCTTTTTGGAAGGAAAGTCCATATGGGCTTTCTTTTTTTGCGTAATAATAAAAAAATTATAAATATGAAAAGAGGTAACAAAAAGGCACTTATTTTTTGAAATTAATTGCTTATGATAATTTGTGGAAAAAGATATTGGAGCGCCGGGCATATGTATGCCTGTGTACTTATGAGAGGTGGGATAAAAAAATGAAAAAGAGGTTTTTGACCGGGCTATTGACTGTAGTGATGAGCACTGCACTGGTGGTGATGCAGCCGGTAAGTGTTTATGCAGCGCCTTCGCCTATAAGTAAAGAAATATTTGTTGATCCCGTGACTTACTATAAGGTTGATACCAATCAGTTCTCAAAGAGCCAGGTGGATTTTTACCGGGATATGCTTACTACGCACAGGAATCAATGGCCTAGTCCCAAACAGAAATGGAACAAGATTGCCGGGGCAATATTAAGGCAGAAAAACAATCTGAAGGACGGGGATTCTGGTCGTCTTAATTCTGCTATAAGCGCTATGAGTGGAACCGGTCATATTTTGGATGATGATGGATCCTCTAATACTGACCACTGTAGTACGATACCTTTTCAGGAGGCAGGATCTCTTCAGCAAATGGAGAAGGACCTCCTTAGTGGTCTGAACTATTCCGGATCGGTCATCGACATGTGCGGCTTGTTTAAGGATGGTGAAAGCTTAAACAGCGGCCCTGTATTCTACCAAGGAGGTATGTCATGGGAAAATGATGGTAAAGCATATATGGTTGTCGCGGTTCTTTTCAGCGACTTCAAGGTAACGCCTATCCTTCCGGATGCTGACCCTGCCAAGGGTAATTTTGTTGAGACTACGGTTAGTGATGTAACAAGTGAAGGTGGGGAATTAAACTCACAGCTGATAAACAGAGCGGCAGACAGGACTCTTGACGCCTCACAGACAATAGGCAAAGACTCAGTTGTAACTATAAGGACCGAGGTGACAGGAAGCAAGGAGTATTCGATTAGTGAAACTTTAACTGTAGGCGCTGAATATGGATTTACAGGTGCGTTTAAGGGATCCGTAGAAGTGAGTGTAGGCGCCTCTCAGGTTTTCCATAAATCATTGACTGAAGGTCAAGATACTTCAAAAACATTTCACACTGACAATACAATTTCTGCCGGGCTTCCGCCATTTACAGGTGGAATGCTTAAGCAGGTTTATGGAACCCAGCAGGTGGAGACGACATATAACTGCCCGGTTGCTCTTACTTACAGGGTACGAGTACTTCAGTATCGTGCCGGGTATGAGAAAAATGCGAAGAAGTTACTTGATGCGCAGTCGTATGAGAGAGCGGATTTTGGCAAGGATAACGGTGGAGATGCGCGAAAAGACCTTTACAACCGGGCTGTTATAAATAAAAATAACAATGTTGACCCGGATGGAATCCATTGGAATAATATGCCTGAATCTATCCTTACAGCAAATAGAATATATGAAAGAGCAGCGACTGAGGTACCTATGGCCTCAACGCCGGCTACCTTCATCGCAACACTTAAGACTACAAGCGGTGAGCTTAAGGGCATAGCTCCGCTTTACCCGCTTAAATATGTGCGGCTGGAAAATAAGGCCCTTAATGAACTGGAATTGAAAACCGGTGAGAACTACAGGGTTGATCTGATCGAGCTTGAAGGGCTTGCAGAGAATGAAGAACGGGTGAAGGGACCTTACTACGGCTTTGATAAATCATTCGGTAAGTGGATACTTACAGATAAAAACCATAAAGAGTTGACCGATGAATCTGTGGCAACCCTTACAAAGAACGATAGAACCGGAGCGGTAACCTTAAAGGCAGTTTCCGAAGGAATGGTCTATCTGGAATATCTCATAGATGAGAACAGATACAGTACTTTTACAGACGGGAGCAAGTATGCAACAAACAAGAGCTTGAAGGAATTCCCATCGATTGAAGTAAAGATTACAAGCGCTCCTGTAACAGCCGAAAAGGATGCCGACCAAAATGAAGCTGGCAATAATGGTCAGGAACAGAGCGCAAGTACACCTGATCAGAATCAGCAGACTACGCCTTCTCCGGCAGTTGACCAGGTACAGAGTGAAAATACAACACCACCGGTAGTACTGGAAAAAACAGATACCGTTGATAAAAAGCTGAAAAAGACATCCCTTTCAAAGCTGAAAGCCGGAAAGAAATCCATCACGATTACCTGGAAAAAGAACGATGAAAAAGGCATAAAAGGCTACGAAATTCAGTACAGTACAGATGGGAAATTTAAGAAGGATACCAAGACAGTAACTATCAATAAAAATAAGACTACTTCGAAAACAATCAAAAAGCTTGAGCCTAAGAAAAAATACTATGTAAGAATCCGATCATTTAAGAAGTCCGATGGTGAAAAGATATACTCAAGATGGAGTAGTAAAAAGAGCATTAAGGTTAAATAAATAGCAAAAAACTAAGCGGCCTGTCACAGCAGGTCGCTTAGTTTTTTTGCATAAAAGAAATTCTTCTCCATCTTATAAAAGTCAGACCACATGGAAAGGGTTTTACACTTTTCTTTTCTGGGGCATTCCTCGGCGTTGTCCTCTAAACAGACAACAGGAGAAAAGGTTCCTTCCATAAGTTCAATGATTTCTCCTATAGAGTATTCATCAGGCTCTCTAAGTAATTTGTATCCACCATGCTTTCCGCTGGCGCCTTTAATTAGACCACCCTTTACCATTTCTTTTGCAATTATTTCAAGATACTTCTTGGAAATATCCTGTCTTTCGGCTATGTCTTTAAGAGGGATATAATCTGAACTGTTCTGCTGTGCCAGATCTATCATGACTCTAAGAGCATAGCGGCCTTTAGTTGAAAACATAAATCTCCTCCTTATAGCAGGCGAAAGCAAAACCTTATCATAAAACATATTGACACAGTAGGTAAATAGATTGTATCATCAATTTCAACAAAAGCAAACAAAAAAGCGAAAACAAAAAGCAAACCAAAATAAAAATGAAAATCAGGAGGAGAAACGGTATGAGCAATTACAGATTTGAAACACTTCAGTTACATGTAGGTCAGGAGCAGCCGGATCCGGCAACAGATTCAAGAGCGGTTCCGATTTATCAGACCACATCTTATGTCTTCAGAAATTCACAGCACGCAGCTGACAGATTCGGTCTTGCTGATGCAGGTAATATCTACGGAAGACTTACAAATTCCACTCAGGATGTTTTCGAAAAGAGAATAGCAGCACTTGAAGGCGGAAGCGCAGCACTTGCAGTTGCATCCGGTGCAGCAGCTATAACTTATACAATCGAGGCACTTGCAGCAAACGGCGGACACATCGTTGCACAGAAGACCATCTACGGCGGAAGCTACAATCTTCTGGCACACACACTTCCTCAGTACGGTATAACAACTACTTTCGTAGATGCTCATAATCTTAGCGAGGTTGAGGGAGCTATTCAGGATAACACAAGAGCGATCTACTTAGAGACACTTGGTAATCCCAATAGTGATATCCCGGACATCGATGCAATCGCAGAAATCGCTCATAAGCACGGACTTCCGCTGGTAATCGACAACACCTTCGGAACACCTTATCTCATCAGACCCATCGAGCACGGCGCTGACATTGTTGTTCATTCAGCAACAAAGTTCATCGGCGGACACGGAACAACACTTGGTGGAATCATTGTTGAGTCAGGAAAATTTGATTGGAAGAAGAGCGGCAACTATCCTCAGATCGCGGCACCCAATCCCAGCTATCACGGAGTATCATTCTATGATGCTGTAGGACCTGCTGCATTCGTTACTTATATAAGAGCAATCCTTCTTAGAGATACGGGAGCAACAATTTCACCCTTCAATGCATTCCTTCTTCTTCAGGGAACAGAGACACTTTCCCTTCGTCTTGACAGACATGCAGAGAATACAAAGAAGGTAGTTGAGTTCCTGGCGGGGCACCCTCAGGTTGAGAAGGTTAACCATCCTTCACTTGCAGACCATCCGGATCATGCACTTTATGAGAAGTACTTCTCTAATGGCGGAGCTTCAATCTTCACATTTGAAATCAAGGGCGGAAAAGAGGCTGCATGGAAATTTATTGATAATCTTGAGATCTTTTCACTTCTTGCAAATGTTGCAGATGTAAAGAGCCTTGTTATTCATACTGCAAGCACAACACATTCTCAGCTTACAGATGAGGAACTTGCCGACCAGGGAATCACACAGAGCACCATCAGACTTTCAATCGGTACAGAGCACATAGATGATATTATCGCGGACCTTGAGAAGGGCTTTGCTGCAGCAAAATAAAGCAGACCCCTCATCCGCCCCTTCGGGGCACCTTCCCCCCAAGGGGAAGGCGATAAAATCTAAGTCTTTCCCCCAAGGGGAAGGCTATAAAATCTAAGTCTTCCCCCTCCGGGGGAAGGTGGCGCGAAGCGCCGGATGAGGGGAAAAACATAAAAAGGAGAATAATTATTATGAAAAAGAACTATCTGACAAAAATCGGAACATTACTCACAGCTACAGCACTTTTAGGAGCAACTCTTGCAGGCTGCGGTGCATCTAAAACAGAAACAGCAGACCTGAATTCCACAGGAGCAGACATTGAGGAAGGTACAGAGAAGTCTGATGCCGCCGAAGCTGATACTGTATACAGAACCCTTGAGGAGATCAAGGAGAGCGGAACCATCAACATCGGTGTATTTTCAGATAAGAGTCCTTTCGGATACGTTGATGAAAACGGAGAGTATGCAGGATACGATGTATATTTTGCAGAGAAGATCGGTGAAGATCTCGGTGTAAAAATCAATTATGTTTCAACTGAAGCTGCAAACAGAATAGAGTATCTTCAGACCGGTAAGGTTGATATCATTCTTGCTAACTTCACTGTAACTGAGGAGCGAGCACAGGAGGTTGACTTCGCACTTCCTTATATGAATGTTGCTCTTGGTGTTGTATCACCTTCAGACAGCGTTGTTGAGAGCCTTGATGCGGTAGGTGCTGATGACCAGATCATTGTAATTTCAGGTACAACAGCTGAGACCTATCTTGAGAAGAACTATCCTGACATTAAGCTTCAGAAGTATGATGCATACGCAGAGGCTAAGACAGCCTTTGAAAACGGCAACGGTGTTGCATGGGCTAACGATAACACAGAGGTCATTGCATTTTCTCTTGAGAACGAGGGCTACACTGTAGGCATTCCTTCACTTGGTGATGCAGACACAATTGCACCTGCTGTAACAAAGGGCAATGATACACTTCTTACATGGCTCAACGAGGAAATCGAGACCATAGGAGAGGACAACTTCTTCCATAAGGATTATGAGGAAACACTTCTTGATACTTATGGTGCAGATTATGAAAACACTTTTGTAGTAGAGGGTGGTAAGGTTCAGTAATATGGATTTGAATGTGCTTAAATCATATATACCTCTATATAACGAAGCACTTCTCCTGACTGTTAAAATAGGTTTGCTTGGCATCCTGACAGCCTTTGTAATAGGGCTGTCGGGAGCAGCCGCAATCTATTTCAGGATTCCCGTCATAAGGAAAATATTATCAATCTACATAGAACTATTCAGAAACACTCCGCTACTGGTTCAGCTTTTCTTTATCTATTTTGCACTTCCGAAGCTGGGAATCAGGATATCAGCGGAGCTTTGTGGCGTTATGGGACTTGGACTTATTGGCGGAGCTTATATGATAGAGACAATGCGAAGCGGTCTTGAGTCTATAGCAAAGGTTCAGAGTGAGAGTGCACTTTCCCTAGGGATGACAGAGGGGCAGGTTTTCCTGAACATAATTCTTCCGCAGGCTTTTTCGGTGAGTATGCCGGGAATAATGGCTAATGTGATCTTCCTCCTAAAGGAGACATCAGTCTTTTCAACCATAAGTCTTATGGATTTAATGTTCACTGCAAAGGATCTGATAGGAATGTATGCAAAGACAATTGAATGTCTGTTTTTGCTTGTTATCTATTATCTGGTGATGCTTCTTCCCGTATCAATCCTTGGATCAATCATAGAGAGGAGAGTGCGCTATGCAGAGTTTGGGGATTGATGTGCTTTTTAAAGGCACCAATATGATAAGACTCTTAAAAGGACTCTGGGTATCGGTAGAGATAAGCCTGATATCGGTTGCGATAAGTATTGTACTCGGCCTTATCGCAGGTGTGCTTATGACCTCTAAGAGCAAATTGATACGTTTTATTTTCAGGGTATATCTTGAGATAGTCAGAATAATGCCGCAGATGGTATTACTGTTCATCGTCTATTTCGGAACAACCAGAGTGTTTGGCATGAATATCTCCGCAGAGCTTTCAGCCATAATAGTTTTTGTATTCTGGGGAACCGCGGAGATGGGAGATCTGGTAAGAGGATCCATTCAAAGTATCCCGAAAATCCAATATGATTCCGCGTATGCTTTGGGAATGGATAAATTCCAGGTGCATTTTCTGATTATATTTCCGCAGACTATTAGAAGGCTTCTGCCACTTTCAATAAATCTGGTTACGAGAATGGTTAAGACAACATCCCTCGTAATGATGATTGGAATTGTTGAAGTGTTAAAGGTTGCCCAGCAAATTATTGAGGCAAATAGAAAAGCATCGCCGAATGCAGCATTCGGAGTGTTTGCGGTTGTATTCTTCTTATATTTTATTGTCTGCTGGCCAATAAGCAGATTAGCGGTAAAACTTGAGAAAAGGTGGGCGTAAGATGAGCGAGCTCGTTAAAGTAAAAAATTTACATAAGGAATTCGGAGGAAACGTAGTCCTAAAGGATATCAATCTTTCCGTAAAAAAGGGAGAGGTAGTTGTTATAATAGGTCCCTCCGGTTGTGGAAAAAGTACTTTTCTTCGCTGCCTTAACGGACTTGAAGAAATCCAGGGAGGAGTCGTGACGGTTGACGGACTTCCGGTGGAGCCGAACAAAAAAGACATAGTGAACATCAGACAGAAGATAGGTATGGTGTTCCAATCCTACGATCTTTTCCCACACAAGACAGTACTTGAAAATACGATTCTTGCACCTATAAAGGTACAGAAGAGAATTAAGGATGATGTTATAAGAGAGGCACTGGAACTCCTTGATAAGGTCGGGCTTGCAGATAAAAAGGATTATTATCCAAGGCAGCTCTCAGGCGGACAAAAGCAGAGAGTCGCAATTGTAAGAGCACTACTTATGCATCCGGATGTCCTGCTGTTTGATGAGGTGACTGCAGCTCTTGATCCCGAGATGGTTCATGAGGTACTCCAGACAATGCTCGAGCTTGCCAAATCAGGCTCTACCATGATAATTGTCACTCACGAGATGGCCTTTGCAAAAGCGGTGGCTGATAGAATTGTTTTCTTTGACCGGGGAGAGATCGTAGAAGAGACAGGAGATGTAAAACAGTTCTTTGAGGAACCGGAGACAGAGAGGGCAAAGAAATTCCTAAAGACATTTAAATATGAGGAATAATGGTTAGGAAGGAGACAGGAATATGTCTCCTTTTTTCTTGTATAACTCACAATAAGATAATTATGGTACGATATATATGTCTCCATGAATTTTTATTCAAAGAAGAGGTGATCTGAGTGAGCAGAAAAATACTTATTATCAACACAGGCGGAACGCTTTCGGCGGTGATGAAAGGTAATGGTCTCATTCCGGGACTGTCCATTTATGATATGCAAAAAGAACTCCGTATGGTGTCCGGAGATACGGATATCGAGATAGAGGATTTTTGCTCGCTGGACAGTGCCAATATTTTTCCTGAGGACTGGGGACTGCTTGCAGAGCGAATAAGTGAATGTAGAAATCAGTATGACGGGATAGTGGTTATACATGGCACCGATACGCTGGCTTATACATCATCAATGCTTTCATTTATGCTTAGAAATATCGGAATCCCGGTTGTTATAACCGGCTCACAGTTATCCATTACAAATCCTGTTGCGGATGCCATGGAGAACTGCAGATGTGCCATACATATGGCGGCAAGTCAGATACCGGGAGTGTTTGTTGCTTTTAATCGTAAGGTCATGCTTGGCTGCAGGACATCCAAGGTACGCTCACTTAGTTTTGATGCCTTTGAGAGTATTAACTATCCCAATATTGCGACTATCAGTTCCCTGGGTATGAAAATCGATACGGCAGCTGTTCCTGAAAGAACAGGTATTTTCAAGCTCGCAAATTCTTATTCTGACAAAGTCTGTATGATAAAAATGTTTCCGGGGATACATACCGGATTTGTTGAAGCGGTAGCGGATCAGGGCTATAAAGGGCTTTATATAGAGGCATACGGAATCGGTGGTATGCCGTTTTTGAAGCATGATTTTATCGGAACGCTTGATAAGCTAATAAAGGGCGGAATGACCGTGGTTGTCGGGACACAGTGCAGATATGAGGGGACTAAGATGGATGTCTATGAAACCGGCAAGAGAGCCCTCGAAATAGGAGCCCTTGAGGCATGTGACATGACCGGTGAAGCAGCACTTACAAAGCTCATGTGGATCCTTGGAATGACAGAGGACCTGTCAGAGATACGGGACTACTATTCGATAAATGTGGCAGGAGAGATAACGCCCCACAAATAATGTGGAGATTATCTTATTAGGTCAGTCAGCTTTTTGCTATAGAAAAAGTCATGACTGATTTTGGCATATTCTTCCCACATGGGAAGAGTTTTGCAGTCACTTTTACGCGGGCAATTATCTGCATCGGGAAGGAGACAGGCTACAGGTGATATAGGCCCTTCCATGGTTTCAAGTATTTCTCCGACAGTATATTCTTCAGGTAATTTGGTCAGTCTGTACCCGCCATGCTTGCCGCTTGATCCGGAGAGCAGCTTTGAACTGACCAGTTCTTTTGCAATTATTTCAAGATATTTTTTTGATACTCCGATTCTTTCAGCAATATCTTTAAGCGGAATAGGATCATCCGATTTCTGCTGTGCAAGATCTATCATAATTCTGAGAGCATATCTTCCCTTTGTTGAAAACACAATAAAAACCTCCAATAATCGTATTACCTATTATTTTAAAGGGTAAATCAACAATTAACAATGTGCATTTCGCACAGAATCACTTTCGGATTCATTTTTTGATAATCTGGTCATATAAAAAGTATTTAAATTGACTATATTTATATAATCAGAAATGGTGTATATTGGCACATAAATAATTCAAAAAACGGAGACTTGTAGAAAACATGAAGGTTGCAGCTATTAATGATTTATCCGGCTTTGGCAAATGCTCGCTAATTGCAGATATATCAGTGCTGTCTGCGATGGGTATTGAAGTTAATCCTGTGCCTACAGCGCTGTTTACTGCTCAAACCGGTTTCCCGTCATTTTACATGCATGATACAAAGGATATGGTCAGATATTGTACTACCGAGTGGAAAAAGCTTGAGGCAGAGTTTGACGGCATACTGACAGGTTACATCCCCTACGAAAGAGAAGCGGATTATGTTCTGGAATTTGTGAATACTTTCAATAAAAAGGACACGGTACTTCTTGTAGATCCTGTAATGGGAGACGGAGGAGAGTGCTATTCAAACTATTCGGACGGATTGCTTTCCAGGATTAAAAAGATGGCTGAGATAGCAGACATCATCACTCCTAATCTTACGGAGCTCTGCATTCTTGCAGGCGTCAAGGCGGATCAGGTTGTCAGGGACACAGCTAAGGGCAATCACCTTAAGAAGATAGAGAATATTGCAAATAAAGTTAGAACCGGTGACAAGCAGAGCGTGGTGGTTACCGGGATTTTTACGGACAATGATAAGCTTTGTAACTTAGTTGTTCATGAAGGTGGAACTGAGGTTATAGAGTGCAAATATAATGGACGAAGTTATTCCGGTACGGGAGATCTTTTTGCAGCATCGCTTCTGGGAAATGTTCTTAAAGGAAAAGACATAGCGAGTGCAGTTTCGGATACTACAGAATTTATTGGAAAAGCAATATTGGCTACCACCGAAGAGGACGGAAATTATGGGGCTGATTTTGAAAAAATATTGGCAGGTGGTTTAGGAGGAGTCACATTATGAAAAGAGAAAACGTAAACTCAAAGACAAGGCTCATGGCCTTTACCGGTGTTATGGCCGCGCTTACCACAATTTTTACGGCATACATTTTTCATATACCGGTTGGTGTAAACGGCGGTTATGTTCATTTTGGCGATACGGTTATTTATCTTGCGGCAGCGATGTTACCTGCGCCTTATGCAATGGCCGTAGGTGCACTTGGAGGAGGTCTCGCAGATCTTCTTACAGCGCCCATGTGGACTATAGCTACAGTAATCATTAAGATGCTCATCGTTATTCCTTTTACAAGTCGCAGTTCATCATTACTTAATAAACGGAATATTGTAGCGCCGATTATTTCATTTTTTATTTCTGCAACAGGCTATTATATAGCAGAGATGCTTATTTTTGGAGCAAAGGTGGCTCTTATACCTGCCTTTGCAGGAAGCTTTGTTCAGTCATGCGGTAGTGCACTGTTTTTCTATATAGCAGCTGCAGCGTTTGACGGGGTTGGAGTAAAGAAGACTATTTTTGAATTTTAAATACGACAAGAGGAGTGAAAAAAGTGGCGGACATTTTATATACTTACAAGAACAGCGTGTATGCAAACATTACAAATAAATGTAATTGCAGATGCACCTTTTGCATACGTTTCCAGAAGGATGGGATAGGAAGCTCAGATACCTTATGGCATCAGCAGAATCCCACAAAGGAGGAGGTTCTCGACGCAATAAGGAATTTTGATTTTACAGGTTTTGATGAACTGGTATTTTGCGGGTACGGAGAACCAACCTGCGCACTGGATATCCTTCTTGCAGCGGCCAAGACAGCCAGGGAAGAGAAGGGACTGAAAACACGTCTTAATACAAACGGACTTGGAAACGAAGAAAACGGAAGGAATATAATTCCTGAGCTTTCCGAGGTTATCGACAGCGTATCTATAAGTCTTAATGCACCGGACAGTGCAAAGTATCAGGAAGTTACAAGACCGCAGTTTGATGACGGCTTTGAAAAGATGATAGATTTTGCAACAAAATGCAGGGACGAAATAAAGGATGTCAAATGGTCTATTGTCGATGTTCTTCCTGAGGAAGATATAGAGAAATGTAAGGAACTGTCTGAGAAGACCGGAGTTCAGCTACGAATTAGACATTTCAGCAAGAATTCACAGTAAAATATATAGTCAGATAAGTGATAAAGAGATTTCTTCATCAGTTATTCTTAGGGCAAAAGCCTGAAGGATACTGGGCGGAGAAGTCTCTTTTTTGTTTTGTGCGCATGGGTAAAAGAAAAACTTATATTCACCTATAAGATTAGTATGCTTTACGCTTCGATGGTCTGGCTGCATAATCTCCTTAACAACAAACGAACAGAAAAACAACAGAAGATAAGCAGTATCGGGAAGGAGGAGATTATGATCAAATTTGAAAACGTTGGAAAAGTATTTACTCAAAAGAAAAATAAAGTAAATGCTCTTCAGGATATAAATCTTGAAATAGAGACCGGCGATATATTCGGACTCATTGGATTTTCGGGAGCAGGAAAAAGTACACTTCTAAGAACAATAAATGCTCTTGAAAAACCGACATCCGGAAAAATAACAGTAGACGGCGATGACATCTATAGTTTAAGTCCTAAGGAACTAAGAGCAAAAAGAAAAACTATAGGGATGATTTTTCAACAGTTCAATATTCTTGAGACCAAAACAGTTTGGGAAAACATCGCACTTCCATTAAAACTCAATCACACACCGAAAAAGGAAATCGAAGAGAGAGTTGATCAGATGCTTAAGTTCGTAGAACTGGAAGATAAGAGGGATGAATATCCCGGAAAACTTTCCGGAGGACAAAAGCAGAGAATAGGAATTGCAAGAGCACTTGCAACAAGGCCAAGCATTCTTCTAAGCGATGAAGCCACAAGTGCACTTGATCCCAAAACAACAGATTCGATCCTGGCTCTTCTAAAGAAGATAAACAGAGAACTGGGTGTCACAATCGTAATTGTTACTCATGAAATGAATGTTATTTCCAGCATATGCAATCATGTGGCGGTTATGGAAGCGGGAAGAATTGTTGAACAGGGGAATGTAATAGATATTTTCAGTGAACCCAAGGCAGATATTACAAAGAACTTTGTAAAGACAGTGATCCAGGATGAGGTTCCGGAAAAGCTTCTTCAAAGTATTTATGAGGATACAAGAAATTATAAGCTCCTAAGACTTAAGTTCCAAAGCTCAGACAGTACAGAGTCAGTACTCGCACAGGTAAATAAAAAGTTTGATATCGAAACCAATATTCTATTTGCAAATATTAGCGAGATACAGGAACAGATATTAGGAATACATATAGTTCAGATTATCGGTTCGGACATTGAAATCAAAAAAGCCGAGCAATATTTCACCCTACATGGTGTAGGTTACAAAGAACTTGAAGAATACAAAGAAGAACTGAAGGAGGTGGTATAAATGGCACAAATAGAAAACTTTCTCGGAATACCGATGGAGAAAATATTCACTTCAATTGAAGAAACTCTCTATATGGTAAGCATATCACTCATAATCGGAGCTGTTTTAGCCTTCATCATCGGAATAGCACTAGTATTTACAAAGAAGGGCGGGCTGTATGAAAACAAGGTGATATACACAGTCATAAACGTGATCATCAATGTAATTCGAAGCACACCTTTCGTGGTACTCCTGATTGCAGTGATGCCGCTCACAAAAGCGATAATCGGAACAAGAATCGGACCAACTGCAGCAATAGTACCGCTTACGATTTATATTGTTCCGTTCCTGGCAAGGCTGATAGAAAATTCGCTTCTTGATACGGGAAAAGGAATTTACGAAGCGGCAAAATCGATGGGAGCTACACCGTTTCAGTTAATTTTTTACTTCATACTTCCTGAGGCAAAAGGTTCCCTCATTCTCAGTATTACAACAGGAATCGTCGGACTGATAGGATCCAGTGCTATGGCAGGATATATCGGAGGAGGCGGAATAGGAAGTCTCGTACTTAATTATGGATACAACAGATTCAATTTTGAGCTGATGTACACCCTCGTAGTATTTTTGATAATCGTAACCCAGTTTATACAGAGCCTTGGAAGCAATCTTTCAGTCAAGGCAAGAACAAATTAACAGTTGAAGCTAAGCATAAAAAAGTGTGCTTGCAATATAAATGAAAAACGGAGGAGAAAAACATGAAAAAATTAACAGTGGTAAAGAAGATTACAGCAACAGCAGTTTTAGCAGGATTACTTGCAGGTTCACTTACAGGATGCGGAACAAATGCGAAAGCAAGCGCAGCGCAGTCGGATAAAAAAGAAATTACCTATGCAAAGGGTGTAGGCCCTTATACAGAGCTTTTTGAAGAGGCGATAATTCCTATTCTGGAGAAGAAGGGGTATACCTTCAAAGTATCAGAGCTTGATCTTAATCAGGCAGACGCAGCAATCACCGCAGGTGACGTAGACGTATCAGTAGAACAGCACTCGGCATTTTTAAAAGCATACAATGAACAGTCAGGAGGAAATCTCGTAGCATTGTCAAAGATTCCAACCGTACCGGCATCTGTTTTCTCAGAAAAACATGCATCGGTCGATGAGATCGGCGAGGGTCAGGTAATCGCAATTCCACAGGATGCGGGAAACCAGGCAAGAGCATTCGTAATGCTTCAGGATCTCGGTTGGATAACACTTAAAGAAGGAACTGATTTTGCAACAGCTTCCGCAGAGGATGTTGAGGAGAACAAGTACAATCTTGAGTTCTATGAACTTCAGACAACCTACATCGCAACAAGCCTTTCGGATTTTGACTTTGGTGTTATTACAGGAAGTATTGTTTACAATGCAGGAATTGATCCTTCCACAGCACTTTTTAATGAGAATCTTTCAGAGGATTTCTGGCTCCAGGTTGTAGTAAATGCTGATAATGCAGATGCACAGTGGGCAAAAGATATTGTGGATGCATATCAGTCAGAAGAGTTCCTTACATGGATTGGTGAGAACAACGGACCTAAGTACAATGAGCTTTGGTCAATCCCTTCCTACAACTAAGATGGCGAAAATTTCAGACAGAATGGAGAGACTGGATAATATGGATGCTATAGAGAAAAAAATAATAGACATAATCGATTCGCACAGAGATGAAATAATCGAATTTGCAAGAGATATTTATGATCATGCGGAGCTTGGATACAAGGAGTTCAGGACAGCAGAAAAGTTTGCGGATTTTACAAAAAAACTTGGACTGGAGGTTACTGAGGGGCATGCAGTAACAGGTGTGAAGGCATATCTTAATCAGGACAAAAAGGACAATGTAAGCCTTGCTCTTATCGGAGAACTTGATGCTCTTAGAATTACAAATCATCCTCATTTTAACAAGGAGAGTCAGGGAGCACATTGCTGCGGACATCATGCTCAGCTTACAGGAATCCTGGGAGCGGCAATTGCTCTTTCCGACAAAGAGATAGCACAGTCGCTCGACGGACAGGTTGTATTCTTTGCGGTACCTGCGGAGGAATATGGGGAGGTAGAATTCAAGAACAAATTGAAGGATGAAGGAAAGATCAAATATGGCGGAGGAAAATGTGAACTTATTAGGATTGGTGCATTTGATGATGTCGATCTTTCGATAGCTCATCACAGCTCAAACGGAGATAAGATCAGCTTTAGCAGCAGAACCAATAATGGCTTTGTAAGTAAGGTAATAAAGGTGCATGGAAAAGCTTCTCATGCTGCCGCTGCTCCCGAGCTTGGAGTGAATGCTCTTAACGCTGCTTCACTCGGACTTGCTGCACTTGGTTATCACAGAGAGACCTTCAAGGATACAGATCATGTAAGGATACATCCGATTATGACAAAGGGTGGAGATCTCGTAAATGTAATCCCCGATGAGGTTGTTATAGAGACTCTTGTCAGAGCAGGAAACAACGAAGCCATAATTGATGCATCAAACAAAACTGACAGAGCGTTTTTTGCAGGCGGAGCGGCGCTTGGAGCAACTGTTGAGATTGAGACGATGCCGGGATACCTGCCGACGCTGCCGGTGGTTCCGGAGGAAGATCTTGTTGAGGCAGCAAAAATAGCAGCCGGCGATAAGTATAACGTGGAAGTGGCAGATGATAAAGGAGAGTTCAGCGGTGGCTCCACGGACGTTGGAGATCTTCAGCATATCCAACCGGTTTATACATTTAATACAGGTGGTATAGAAGGAAAATTCCATGGCGCTGACTTTGAAGTAGTGGACGAAGAACTGGCGTATATCGAGACAGCAAAAGTGTTTGCTCTGGGGGCATACAGGTTCCTTAGAGACAATGCCAAAACCGCGAAGAAGATAGTTGATGAATATGAGCCTAAGCTAACCAAAGAGAAATACGTAGAGCTTTTGGATTCCTTTATAAAAACTGAGATTAAGGAGTATAACTGATAGTTATCGAAGCAATAAGTAAAGTTTATTTCTACCGATAATTATTACTTCATTTTACAAAGATGAGTGCCGTGTTATTATCCTTATATCAACAAACGACACATAAAAACGAAAGAAAAAATATATTAAAAACGGAGGAGAAATATCATGGCATACATTAACCAGAGCGCACTTGATCTTATTGGGGGAACACCAATCTTACAGCTTAACGGCTACAGCAAAAAGGCAGGAGTTACAGATGCAACACTTCTTGCAAAACTTGAATATCTCAATCCTGCAGGATCCGTAAAGGACAGAGTAGCACTTAGTATGATAGAGGATGCTGAAAAGAGCGGAAAGCTTAAACCCGGAGCAACAATCATCGAGCCTACATCAGGTAACACAGGAATCGGTCTTGCAGCAGTTGCAGCAGCAAAGGGCTACAGAGCAATACTTACACTTCCTGATACCATGAGTGTTGAGAGAAGAAATCTTCTTAAGGCATACGGCGCAGAGATCGTTCTTACAGAGGGCGCCAAGGGAATGAAGGGAGCAATTGCCAAGGCAGAAGAACTTGAGAAAGAAATTGACGGAGCAATAATCCTCGGTCAGTTCGTAAATCCGGCCAACCCCGCTATCCATAAGGCTACCACAGGTCCTGAAATCTGGAAGCAGACAGACGGCAAGGTTGATATCTTTGTTGCAGGTGTAGGTACAGGCGGAACCATCACAGGTGTTGGTGAATACCTCAAGGAACAGAATCCTGATGTTAAGGTTGTTGCAGTTGAGCCCGCTACAAGTCCTGTTCTTACTAAGGGCGAAGCAGGACCTCACAAGATTCAGGGAATCGGAGCAGGCTTCGTTCCGGAAACCCTTAACACAAAGGTTTACGATGAAGTTCTTGCTATCGAGAATGAAGATGCTTTCGCAGAGGGTAAAAGATTTGCGGTTTCAGAGGGAATTCTTGTAGGTATCTCATCAGGTGCAGCACTTAAGGCAGCAACAATTCTTGCAGCAAGACCTGAGAACAAGGGTAAGAACATAGTAGTTCTTCTTCCCGATTCAGGTGACAGATACCTTTCAACACCGCTTTTTGCAGATTGATAAAAACAGAGTAGAGACAATTTATACATACCCAGCCAATATGTAGATAAGAATAGTACGTGTGAAAATCATTTGTTCACAGTACGCAAATTATGATATTCCGGTTCCAAATCTCCTTCCGGAAAAAAGAATTGCTCCGAAGCTCATCCGCTTCCGGAGCACTTTCTATATTCAATATATGTATATTAAACATAAAAGTTTATTATTCAAAAGCCTTCCCCCTTTTAGGGGGAAGGTGGCACGAAGTGCCGGATGAGGGTAAATATGACAACATACAACTTTGACAAAATAGTAGACCGCAAAAACACTTCCTCTCTCAAATACGATTTCGGTCCCGAAAGAAAAAAGAGAGACGATCTGCTTCCACTATGGGTTGCAGACATGGATTTTAAGCTTCCGGATGAAGTGATTGAGGACATAGAAGAAAGAGTAAGGCATGGTATTTTTGGCTATACAGATCCCAAAGATGATTACAAAACTGCAATAAGAAACTGGTATCTTAAGAGGCATGGTTTTGAAATAAAGGACAACTGGAATGTTATAACTCCCGGAGTCGTATATGCCATTGCAACAGCAATCAGAGCACTTACGGATAAAGGCGATGCCATCCTGATACAGCAGCCTGTCTATTATCCCTTTGCTGAGACGGTTAAACAAAACGGCAGAAAATTGGTAAACAACCAGCTTGTTTATAAGAATGGACACTACGAAATTGATTTTGATGATTTTGAAAAGAAGATAATTTCAGAGAATGTTAAGCTGTTTCTTTTTTGCAGTCCGCATAATCCGGTGGGCAGAGTATGGACCAAAGAAGAACTGACAAGAATTGCAGATATCTGTAAAAAACATGATGTATATGTTTTTGCAGATGAAATTCATTCTGATTTTGTTTACAAAGGATATAAGCATACGCCTTATATTTCACTCGGAGAGGAGTATACCGGGAAGCTTATTGTAGGAACTTCTCCTAGTAAGACCTTCAACATTGCAGGTCTTCAGATTGCCAATATTATTATCCCGAATGAGGAAACAAGAAGAGCATTTATATTTGAGAACGAGGCAGCAGGCTATAGTCAGTGCAATGCGGTTGGACTGACAGCAACCATTTCAGTATATACCAAGGGCGAGAAATGGCTTGATGAGTTAATTGAATATCTCGAGGGGAATGTTTCTTATGTCAGGGACTTTTTGAAAGAAAAGCTTCCTCAAATACATCTTATAGAACCTGAGGGGACGTATCTCATATGGCTCGATTTCAGCGAATTTACTGATAATCATAAGGAACTTGAAAAACTGATAGTTGATGAAGCACATCTGTGGCTTGATCCCGGAATCATTTTCGGAAGAGAGACAGCGCTATTTGAAAGAATAAATATTGCCTGTCCCAGGAAGATACTTGAGCAGGCGATGAATCAATTATATGAAGCAATCAGAAATCATGATAGCAGTCTATAAGCTTTATGAAATTGTGCAGGATATTATGGCAAGGTAATATCTTCTTAAATAAAAAATGTCTTGGAAAGACAGGTGAGGAGAGAATTATGGCAAAGGCGGATGTGGAAAAAGATTTGTTGGAAGACGTATGGAAAAGGATAAGGAATCAGGTTGAAAACCTGAAGTACGGAACTGTAACTATAACTGTACATGATGGCAAGATCACGCAGATAGAAACCAGTTCGAAAGAAAGATTCTGATTTTGAAGGGAGTGATTAGTATGGATTGCAGTGGGTGCAACAAGTGTACAGATGTAAATTGCAGCATAGAGACAAAGTGTCAGCAACTGGACAGAAATCTTTTGGATAAGTGGGGAGCTATCAGCTATCCAATATATCAGACAGCTACTTTTGCACACCCGGGACTTGGGGATACAACGGGCTATGATTATACCAGAATGCAGAATCCGACAAGAAAGCAATTGGAATCTATAGTTGCCTACCTTGAAAACGGGAAGGATGCTATTGCATTTGCCAGCGGAATGGCAGCAATAGCAACTGTAATGGAGCTTTTTAGCCCGGGAGATCACTTCATTATTGATGAGGATCTTTATGGTGGGAGCATCAGACTTTTTAATGAGATAAGTAAAAAGAACGGTCTTGAGTATACAGCGGTTAGTCTTAGCAGCGAGGATATAACACCTTATATAAAGGAAAATACGAAGGCTGTTTATCTTGAGACACCAACAAATCCTATGATGAATGTAACTGATATAGAAGAGCTCTCTAAAATAACTAAAGAAAAGGGACTATTACTTATAGTAGACAACACTTTTTTGTCACCTTATTTTCAGAATCCTCTTAACCTCGGAGCTGATATTGTTCTTCATTCCGGAACGAAGTTCCTTGGAGGACATCATGACACTATAGGAGGGTTCGTGGTTGTTAAGGATGAAGAGTTGGATGAGAGATTAAGATTTATCTACAAGACAACAGGTGCAGGACTTTCACCCTTTGATAGCTGGCTCATTCTTCGTGGAATCAGAACTCTTGCGGTAAGACTCGACAGAGCACAGGAAAATGCGCTGGCGCTTGCAAAATATCTAAAGACTAACAAGCACGTGACAAAGGTAATCTATCCGGGACTCACTGAACACCCGGGGTATGAGATTATGAAAAAGCAGGCCAGAGGTTTTGGTGCTATGTTGACATTTGAGGTGGACTCTGCTGAGTTTGCGCATTCGATTTTAAATAATGTACAGCTTATTTATTTTGCTGAGAGCCTTGGTGGGACAGAGACACTTATTACCTATCCGGTTACTCAGACACATGCGGATGTACCAAGGGATCTTCTTGAAAAGAATGGGATCAATGACAGAGTATTAAGGCTTTCTGTAGGAATTGAAGGCATTGCAGATCTAATCTGTGAGTTTAATCGAGTGTTTGCGATTGCAGAAAAAGAGAACCAAAAATAATTAAATTTACTACTTGTTTTATTCTTCCATGGATAATAAAATTTTTAGAGAAAAATTTTAGGAATGGGAGAGGAACATGGCACAGAGAACAGATATCCACAAGGTACTAATAATCGGCTCAGGCCCTATTGTCATCGGACAGGCTTGCGAATTTGACTATTCGGGAACTCAGGCCTGCAAGGCGCTTAGGAGTCTTGGCTACGAAATCGTCCTGGTTAATTCCAATCCGGCTACTATCATGACAGATCCGGAGATGGCTGACAGGACTTATATTGAACCCCTTAATGTAGAGCGCGTTGCCGCTGTAATTGAAAAAGAAAGACCGGATGCCCTTTTGCCCAATTTGGGAGGACAATCTGGTCTTAATTTGTGTTCGGAACTTTATAAGGCGGGTGTCCTGGAAAAATATAACGTCAAGGTTATAGGTGTTCAGGTAGATGCCATTGAGCGAGGCGAGGACAGAACAGAGTTCAAGAAGACCATGGATATGCTCGGCATCGAGATGGCCAGATCCAAGGCCTGCTACAGCATCGAAGAGGCGCTGGCTGAAGCTGATGAGCTTGGATATCCTGTTGTTTTAAGGCCTGCTTACACTATGGGCGGAGCAGGCGGCGGCCTTGTTTACAATAAAGAAGAGCTTCAGACAGTCTGTGCCAGAGGTCTTGCTGCATCAATCATTCATCAGGTTCTTGTTGAGGAGTCAATCCTTGGCTGGGAAGAGCTTGAGCTTGAGGTTGTAAGAGATAAGGACAACAACATGATCACCGTATGCTTTATTGAAAACGTTGATCCTGTCGGTGTCCATACGGGAGATTCCTTCTGTACTGCGCCTATGCTCACTATAGATGAAAAGCTTCAGGAGGAGCTGCAGCGCCAGGCCTATAAGATTGTAGAGCACATCGGAGTTATCGGTGGTACGAACGTACAGTTCGCTCACGATCCGAAGACCGGAAGAATTGTTGTAATTGAGATCAACCCCAGAACTTCAAGATCTTCTGCACTTGCAAGTAAGGCGACCGGTTTCCCGATTGCCCTTGTATCAGCAAAGCTTGCAACCGGTTTAACACTTGCTGAGCTCCCTGATTCCAAGTTCGGAACTCTCGATAAGTATGTGCCGAACGGTGACTACGTTGTTGTTAAGTTCGCGCGCTGGGCGTTTGAGAAATTCCATGGAGTAGAGGATAAGCTCGGAACACAGATGAGAGCTGTGGGCGAAGTAATGTCCATCGGTAAGAACTTCAAGGAAGCTTTCCAGAAGGCGATAAGATCCCTTGAAAAGGGCAGATACGGCCTTGGAAATGTGAAAAAGTATGAGGATATGGATAAGGAAGAGCTGTTGCATCTTCTTAAGGATGCTTCTTCTGAGAGATATTTCCTTATATACGAAGCCTTCAAGAAGGGCGTGACAGTAGATGAGATATTTGACATCACAAAGGTTAAGCACTATTTCCTTACTGAGATAAAAGAGCTTGTTGATGAAGAGAGCGCTATTGTATCCGAATTTGCAGGAAAAGTTCCTACTAAGGAAGTCCTTGTCAAAGCTAAAGAAGACGGATTTGCAGACCGCTACCTTGCAGGACTTCTTGATGTTTCTGAAGATGATATCAGAAAAAAGAGAGAGGAGTTCGGATTCCTTGAGAGCTGGGATGGCGTACATGTATACGGAACCGAAGGCGCTGCTTATTACTACTCAACTTATAAGACTGATGCGCAGCTGGAGAATCCCAAGGATATGTCATCCACCAATAAGAAGATTATGATCCTCGGTGGTGGCCCCAACAGAATCGGACAGGGTATCGAGTTTGACTACTGCTGTGTACATGCAGCACTTGCTCTTAAGAAACTCGGATTTGAGACAATCATTGTAAACTGCAATCCCGAGACGGTATCAACAGATTACGATACTTCAGACACACTTTACTTCGAGCCTCTTACACTTGAGGATGTTCTTCAGATTTATAAAAAGGAAAAGCCGGTTGGAGTCATCGCACAGTTCGGAGGCCAGACACCTCTTAACCTCGCAGCTAAGCTTAAGGAAGAGGGCGTAAATATCCTTGGAACAACTCCCGAAGTAATAGATCTTGCAGAGGATAGAGATCAGTTCCGCATGATGATGGAGAAGCTTGAGATTCCTATGGCTGAGTCAGGAATGGCATCAAATGTAGAGGAAGCAAAAGCTATAGCCGCAAGAATAGGCTATCCTGTAATGGTTCGTCCTTCTTTCGTACTTGGCGGAAGAGGAATGGAGATTGTTCGCGACGAAGAGAGCATGGAAGGTTACATGAGAGCAGCTGTCGGCGTCACACCTGACAGACCGATTCTTATAGACAGATTCCTTCATAATGCACTGGAGTGTGAAGCTGATGCGATAAGTGACGGAGAGAGAGCGTTTGTTCCCGCAGTTATGGAGCACATAGAGCTTGCAGGTATTCACTCAGGAGACTCTGCCTGCATCGTTCCTTCAAAGCATATTTCTGAAAAGCATCTTAAGACAATCGAGGAGTACACCAGAAAGATTGCTGTAGAGATGAACGTCGTTGGTCTTATGAATATGCAGTATGCGATTGAGGACGACACTGTTTATGTACTTGAAGCAAATCCTCGTGCATCCCGTACTGTGCCGCTGGTATCCAAGGTCTGTGGTATCAGAATGGTTCCCGTTGCTACAGATATTATTACTTCTCAGCTCACAGGAAGACCTTCGCCGGTGCAGGGACTTATAGAAGCAAAGAAGAATACAGAACCCGAATATTATGGCGTAAAAGAGGCTGTATTCCCCTTCAATATGTTCCCGGAGGTTGATCCGGTACTTGGACCTGAAATGCGTTCAACAGGTGAGGTACTTGGACTTGCAAAAACTCCCGGAGAAGCCTTCTTTAAGGCAGAAGAGGCAGCCGGTGCGGTTCTTCCTCTCGAGGGTGCGGTTCTCATATCACTGAATGAGGAGGACAAGCCCGAAGCAGCAGAAATCGCCAAAGGCTTTGCTGATGATGGCTTCAGGATTTATGCAACAGGCAAGACCTATGAGACCATCGTAGAAGCAGGCATAGATGCCACAAGAATTATGAAAAACTACGAGGGCGGCAGACCCAACGTAGAGGACATAATTAAAAATGGCGAGGTTCAGCTTGTAATTAACACACCTATCGGAAAGGGTGCAAAATACGATGACGCATATCTTCGCCGCGCAGCCATAAAGGCACGTCTTCCCTACATCACCACAGTTGCTGCAGCCAAAGCCGCAGTACAGGGAATAAAGGAAGTTAAGAAGGGCGGATGCGGAAACATCAAGTCCCTTCAGGAGTACCATAATACGGACAGTAATAAATGATTAAAAATGCAGGGTAAAAGATTTTATTATACCCAGCCATAAGTAATACTTGATTTTCCCCGGTCGGTTACTATGTTAGAATTCATCTAACCTTAAAGATAACCGACCGGACAACCGGAGGTTTACAATCACTTCATTTCATTTGTGAAGCGTGTTGTAAACCTCCTTTTTTATTTCATGGGTCATGTCCTGTGAAATAAAAATGAATCCGCAGGTTTATGGAAGGAAAGGAAAAATGACAATCTCGGCAAGTTTTTTTAAAGGTTATGAAAATACAAATGATCCGAAAATGGATTTTAGAAGACGAGAAAGAGAAAAGGTGCGCTTCTATAAATCAGGGAAAATCAGGGCGGTGTATTTAAACGGACAGACTGATATAGAAACTGATTACGGGATGATACCTGCAGAGCTCATAACCTTTTACGAGAATGGAAGCATAAAAAGAATTTTTCCCAGGTATGGAAGAATAGGAGCCTATTGGTCGGAGAAAAACGAAGCCGAGATTACCGCGTATTTAGACTTGAAGGTGGGGAAAACGATCTACAGATCAAGACCACAGTGTCTGTACTTTTTCCCTGATGGAAAGCTTAAAAGTATAACCATTTACAACAGCGACACACTGATAATCAGAACAAAGTACGGAGACATCAAAACAAACATAGGAATTTCCTTTTACAGATCGGGAAAGATTAGAAGCATCGAACCGGCATTTAAGACAGAGATTGAATATAAAGGGAAAAAGATTAGACCTTTCAATTTTTTTGCAGACGGAATGCACGCCGATGACAATTCGCTGGTCTTTGATGAGGAGGGATACATCCTAAGCTACATCTGACAACCGGAGTTTAGACAGACAGGAGTAACACAAATGAACAATAGCACTAATACATTACTTGAACTAAATGATCCGCTGGAGCACATTTCAAACCAGCATCCCTGCTTTGGAAAGGGGCCCAATCTTAATAAAGGAAGAATTCATCTTCCGGTAAGTCCTTCCTGCAACATACAGTGTGCTTTCTGCAACAGGACAAGAAATAAGGATGAGAAAAGACCGGGAGTTACTTCAGAAATACTTACGCCCAATGAGGCGGCGGAAATACTTGATAAAGCCTTGGAGCTTTGCCCACAGATAACAGTGGCAGGTATCGCAGGACCGGGAGATACACTCGCATCCGATTATGCGATAGAGACTTTTAAGCTTATAAAGGAAAAGCATCCGGAACTTATAAACTGCCTTAGCACAAACGGATTACTTCTTGAAGAAAGGGCACAGGAACTCATAGATGCAGGAGTAAAAACAGTAACAGTAACCGTCAATGCAGTTGATCCCAAGGTACTGAAACATATATGCCTCTGGATTGTAAAAGACGGAGTTACCTATGTCGGGGAAGAGGGTGCAAGAATTCTCATAGATGCACAGCTTCGAGGAATCAAGAAGATAAAGAAGCTTGGAGCTATGGTAAAGGTCAATACAGTTCTTTGCCCGGGAATAAATGATGAACATGTCGAAGAAGTCGCCAAAACCGTGGCAGGACTCGGTGCAGACTTTATGAATATCATACCGCTTATTCCGACGCATAAGCTCTCACATTTAAAAGAACCAGATTGCATGATGCTTCATGAGGCAAGAACAAAAGCTGAAAAATATATAAGAGTTTTCAGGCATTGCCAGAGATGTAGGGCGGACGCAGCAGGTATTCCCGGAAAGCTCGAAATATCGGATCAGTTGTATGACATAAAGAAACTTAATGCGAAAAATACATTTTCACACGGATAAGGAGGCTGGCATGAAATATCAGGTGGCGTTGGCGTCCTATAGCGGAGAGAATATAGATCTTCATTTCGGAAGATGCGTAAAGTTTCTTATCGCAGAAATAACAGATAACACTAATTGGGAATATGTGGATGAAATAGATACCGGGCTTGCTTGTAACGGAGGATGTGACCATGAAAACATCGAGGCGGTTGCAGAGAAAATTAGTCATTGCAAATATGCACTTTCAGCGAGGATAGGCCCCGGTGCAGCAAGGATTCTTTTGAGCAAAGGCATAAAAGCTCTTGAGATAGAAAATGAAATAGATCAGGCCATAGAAAAGCTGATGATTTATGACAGAGCTCACAGTGATAAAGCTCTGGTAAAACACACATAAGAATGGAGGAGAGTTTGAAAAAATGGCAGAGTTAAGACAAATCGCAATTTACGGAAAGGGTGGAATCGGAAAGTCCACTACAACACAGAACCTGACAGCAGGACTTGTTGAAAAGGGACAGAAGGTCATGGTAGTAGGCTGTGATCCTAAGGCAGACTCGACACGACTTCTGCTTGGCGGACTTGCACAGAGAACAGTTTTGGAC
Organism: Butyrivibrio sp. AD3002; assembly: GCF_000420905.1. NCBI lineage: Bacteria > Bacillati > Bacillota > Clostridia > Lachnospirales > Lachnospiraceae > Butyrivibrio > Butyrivibrio sp. AD3002. The sequence continues at coordinate 80,745 of NZ_ATVV01000010.1, forward strand.
ACCCTTAGAGAAGAGGGAGACGATGTTGATATCGACAGCATCTTAAAGGAAGGCTTTGGAGGAACAAGATGTGTTGAGTCAGGCGGACCTGAGCCCGGTGTTGGATGTGCAGGACGCGGAATCATTACTTCAATAGGTCTTCTTGAACAGCTTGGAGCGTATACAGAGGATCTTGATTATGTATTTTATGACGTACTCGGCGATGTAGTTTGTGGTGGTTTTGCAATGCCTATCCGTGAAGGAAAAGCTCAGGAAATCTATATTGTAGCAAGTGGTGAGATGATGGCTCTCTATGCAGCCAACAACATCTCCAAAGGTATCGCAAGATATGCTAAGACAGGCGGTGTAAGACTTGGCGGTATCATCTGCAACAGCAGAAATGTTGACAGAGAGCTGGATCTGCTTCGCGCGTTTTCTAAGGAGCTTGGTACCAAGCTTATCTACTTTGTTCCCCGTGACAACGTAGTACAGCATGCAGAGATTAACAAGAAGACAGTCATAGAGTATAAGCCGGAATCAAATCAGGCTCAGGAATACAGGAATCTTGCGGAGGCGGTAATGAACAATAAAGACCTTGTAATTCCCACACCCATGACACAGGAAAAGCTTGAGGAAATCCTTTCGGAGTTCGGTCTTATGGCTGATGATTATCAGATTTAAGTGAGGCAATAAAAACCTATATATTACAAACAATCAGGAGGAAGATTATGAAAAAGAGAAAAGTTTTGGCAGTATTAACAGCAGCAGTATTGGCGCTTCAACTTGCAGCATGCGGTAGCGCAAAGGCCAGTGAAAGTGCAGCGGGAAGTGACAGCGCAAAAGCAGAGGATGCAAAGACAGAGGACGCAAAGACAGAAGAGGCAGGCTCATCTGAAGGCGGTTCTTCAAACCACATTGTAATCGGCTGCAATATTTCAGTATCAGGTGTTAACGATTATCTTGATGAAGATGATAACCTCACAGGCGCTACAGTTGAGCTTATGAGAGCAATCGATGACAAGCTCGAGGATTATGAGTTTGAGTATGTACCCACATCCTTCGATGATGTATTTGTGGGAATCGAGGCTGGAACCTACCAGGGCGGCGAAGCTAACTGCTTCTTAACAAAAGAGAGAATTGAAAAGTATGCAATTCCAAGTGAAAACATTGGTGCAAGCTACATAGGTCTCCTTGTAAAGAAGGAACTGGGCGATCTTACAAGCTTTGAGGATGTTGCCAACAGACAGAAGAGCGAAGGACTTACCTTCTATTCAATGCAGGCAGGTAACGGACTTACATATCCTGTAGAGGTTTACAACGAGGAGCATCCTGACAATCAGATCGAGTTTGAGTACACATCAGAGAATACCAACAGCGAAGTAAATAACTGGATCATCAATGGCAGATATGATGTAGGTCTTGCACTTTATTCAAACTGGCTTACTAACTATGTTGCTGAGGATGGAGCTTATCACGATGCAGTCGATGATCTTGTTTGGATCCCGATTCAGATAGTTGGTGTTTATAATCTTTTCAACAAGGACAAGGTTGACCAGAAGTTCCTTGATGCTTATGACGCAGCACTTAAGGAGCTCAAAGAGGAAGGCAAGGCACAGGAAATCAGCAAACAGTTCTATGGATATGATCCATTTGAAGAGGATATAAAGGACTTAACAGACAATTAAAAAGGGGTTAGAGGTTAATAACTTATGGCTATCAATTTATCAACCGGAGCACCGGTTATACGTGAGCGCAGACTGAATGCGATACTCAGCTATAACGGAACTGCTTCAGATTTAAATGAAAAATCAAAAAATGCAGAATTAAAATGCTCCGGCAGACGCTATGGTCAGTGTAGTGACTGTCAGGAGGGATGTGCACAGTCAATGGCTTCCTTCGTAAAGGGCGGAGCAGTTGTGGCACATGCTCCAATTGGATGCTTTGCGGCAGGCGACAGTGTCAGAGATAATGCAGGACGCGCCGTTACTGCAGCAAGGAAAAGGGGCGAGTTTTCAAATACCGCTATCTGCACCAATATTCAGGAAAAGGATACCGTATACGGCGGAATGGAAAAACTGAGGAAGGCACTAAGAGAAGCCTACAAGAGACAGAATCCGTCAGTAATTTTCATAACGACCTCCTGTGCATCAGGAATCATCGGTGATGATGTGGAGTCAGTTGCTGAAGAGATGGAAGATGAGCTTGGTGTTCCGATAGTTCCCATCGCCTGCGAGGGCTTTAAGTCAAAGGTCTGGTCCACAGGGTTTGACGCAACCTTCCATGGTATTTTGAAGAAAATTGTGAGAGAGCCCAAAGAGCGCAAGAAGGATGTTGTAAATATCTTTAACTTTGAAGGAACAGATACTTTTACACCTCTCCTTGCAAAGCTGGGACTTAAGACCAACTATGTTGTGCCTCTTGCAACCTATGAGGAACTGGCTAGTCTCTCAGAAGCTACCTGCTCAGCGCAGATCTGTGAGACTCTTGCAACCTATATCGCTCATGGTCTTGAGGAAAAATTCGGGGTGCCTGAGGTAAAAGCACCTGCTCCCTACGGCATTAACTGGACAGATGGATGGCTTCACGAAATTGCGAGACTCACAGATAAGACAGATGTTGTTGAGGATGTGATTGCAACAGAGCATGCAAGAATTGCAGAGGAGCTGGAAGAACTTAAGAAGAAATTTGAAGGAAAAACGGTTTACATTCTTGCAGGCGATGCCTACACCTACAATCTCTCAAATCTTGTAAAGGATTTAGGACTTAAGATCGCAGGTGTTACAGCACTTCACCACGATCAGAAGGCAGATTCCGGAGAAATAAACATCTTAGAGAAACTCGTTGAATCAGCCGGAGACATCCAGAACTTTAACGTATGTAACAAGCAGCCCTACGAGGTGGTGAAAATCTTAAAGAAGGTTAAACCCGATTATCTTATCGTTAGACATCAGGGACTTACAGTACTCGGTTATAAATTGGGAATACCTACAATATTTGAAGGAGATGCAAACTATTCAATCGGATATGACGGAGTTATACGTCTGGGTAACAGATTATGGGAAGCTTATCTGACCAGAAAGTTCAATGAAAACGTTGCCGCACATTCGGAATTTCCTTACACAGACTGGTGGATGAATGAAGTTGATGATCCCTTCTATTTTGAAAAAGGAGGAAAGTAGTCATGAGTTCAATCATAGAAAAGCCAAGATTCTCCTGTGCTCTTGCAGCGCAGCAGACAGTACTGGCAATTCCCGGAGCAGCACCGATAATACATGCAGGACCGGGTTGCGCATCCAAAGCATCAGGTTTTGCGGGAGTTCAGGCAGGACAGCAGGGTGAAGGCTATGCCGGAAGAACCCATGTATCCTGTACAAATGCAGGCGAAAAGGAAGTTGTATTCGGCGGCGAAAAAAATCTTGAAGAACTTGTTGAAGGTGCACTTAAGGTAGTAAAGGCAGACCTTTTCGTAATTCTTTCAGGATGTACCGCGGGAATCATTGGTGATGACAGTGCAGGTGTTGCCGGAAGATTTTTAAGAAACGGCGATCCGGTTGTGGGTGTAGATACCGCCGGCTTTAGAGGGAATAATTACTTCGGACACGAGGTGGTGGTTAAGGCAATCGTTGATCAGTTCGTTGGAAAAGTTGAGCCTTCTGTAGAAAAGGGACTTGTTAATGTCTTTGCTTCGGTACCTTTTCAAGATGCTTACTGGAGAGGCGATCTTGATAATTTAAAGAACATCCTGGAGAAGCTTGGACTTAAGGTGAACGTGTTATTCGGACCTGCATCGGGTGGGGTAGACGAATGGAAGACTATTCCGAACGCGCAGTTTAACCTGCTTGTTGGTCCCTGGGTAGGTCTTTCGATTGTAAAGCATCTTGAGAAAAAGTATGGCACGCCATTTTTACATTATCAGACACTTCCTGTGGGAGCTCAGGAAACAAGTAAGTTCCTAAGAGCAGTTGGAAAGTTCGCAGGCCTTTCGGAAGACGCTGTGGAGCAGGTTGTAAATAAAGAAGAGAAGAGATTCTACGACTACTTTATTTCCTTTACGGACTTCGTTGCAGAGCAGAGAAATATCCTTCCCTATCAGCTTTACGTAGTAGGAGACAGCTTATATTCATCAGGAGTTACATCTTATCTGACTAACGAACTGGGATTTTTGCCGCAGGGAATCTATATCATTGACGATCCGTCCCAGGAACGCGAAGAGAAGATTAAGGCAGCATTTGATGAGAGTACTGAGAATGTAAGTGAAATCATTAAGTTCGAGGCCGATGGAGGACTTATCACCAGAGACATTGAAGAGAAGATAGGAAGCAGCAAAAAAGCTATTATTTTCGGAAGCTACTGGGAGAACAATATTGCCAAGAAAACAAATAATTATTTTGTTAACCTTAGTCTCCCGATTGCAACAGAGATAATCACATCATCAAGCTATGTCGGCTACGATGGAGGATTAAGGCTTATCGAAAAGATTTACAGCCTTGCCTTTAACAGAGGAAACTTATCATCAAGAACACACGTGGAGTAAATCTATGCGATTTAAATTAAGCACATTTTTTGAATATTTTGTAAAGCTTTTGCCTTATCTTAAAGTGACCTTTACTTATGCAGGGCTTTCGCTGCTTTTCGGAATATTCTTCGGATTTCTGTTTGCCTTTTTCAAGCTGGGAAAGAGCCGCATATTAAGGGGCATAGCCAATGTATATACGGCGGTTTTCCGCTCGATACCACCGGTTGTACTTTTATTCCTGGTATATTACGGGATACCAATGGTGGCTGAGGCGGTGACGGGCAATAACATGGGAAGAAAAGATCCGATTCTTTTCGTTATCATAACAGTGACACTGCTTGCTACCGCATCCCTTACGGAAATCATGAGAAGTGCATACAAATCGGTTGATAAGGGACAGTATGAGGCCGGAGTAAGCATAGGACTTACAGATATTCAGACCTTTTGCAGGATAATCTTTCCGCAGGCACTTCTGTATGCGCTTCCGAGCCTTGGAAATCTGGTGATCTATCTCATTAAGGAAGGTAGCCTTGGCTTTACGATCGGTCTGGTAGATATTTTCGGAAAAGCAAACACGCTGAATCAGAATACCTACAGTAATCACATTCTGGAGATATACATAGCATTGGCTGCCATGTACTGGGTGGTTGCAATTGCATCCGAAAAGCTTCTTAAATTTGCGGAGCAAAGAGTAAAACGAGAACTGGGGAGAACATAATACATGTCACTTAATACCGAATTTATTTACAATACTTTTTTTCTGGTGCTAAAGGGCGTTCCTGTTACATTTAAAATAGTCGGAGTCGTACTTCTGATATCACTCCTCTTTGGATTTTTGTTTGCTGTCATCAGAACTAACAGCAACGGAATCATATCGAAAATTCTGGGAGTATATGTTTCCTTTGCAAGAGGCACGCCGGTTATGGTGCAGATTTACCTGATCTATACAGCTCTGCCGACGGTGTTGGCACCGTATTTTAAGGAAAAAGGAATTGGTTTTGATGTCTACTCAATCAAGGGGATGACCTATGCATATTTCATTTTTTCCTTCGGAATGATTCCCGTTATGAGCGAGATGTTTCGCGGAGCGCTTGGGGCAATTGATAAGGGACAGCTCGAAGCAGCAAAGGCTATAGGCCTTAGCGTGCTTCAGGGCTACAGAAGAATCATTCTTCCACAGGCAATTGTTAATTCTCTTCCTGTTCTGTGCACCAATATCACCGGACTTGTAAAACTTAGTTCTCTGGCATTCGCGGTTTCGGTTTTTGAAATTATGGGAATTGCGAAAACGGAAGGAGCGAAGTTTACCTGCTATGTTGAGGCTTATCTGATCATTGCTGTTTTATATGTTGCGATTAATCTGGGAATAGAGGTGATCTTTAAGGTTATCGAGAGGAGAATCAGGCTATACCATCCGCTGTAGAAATCGTCCTATACAAAATTTTGAAGAGGTGGAATAAATGCTTAAACTAGAGAATGTACACAAAGCCTTTGGGAAAAATCAAATTCTGAAGGGTGTCGATATTGAAGTAAATAAAGGGGATGTCATAGTAATTCTTGGCCCCAGCGGGTCGGGAAAAACCACCTTGCTGCGAAGTATAAATTTCCTGGAGAAGGCGGACAAGGGAAAGCTTACGCTTGATAATAAGACTATGGATATGCATCACTCATCCAGAAAAGATATATCCTATGTGAGAAAAAATACAGCTTTCGTTTTCCAGAACTATTGTCTTTTTAATAATAAGACGGTTTTGCAGAATGTAACGGAAGGTCTTATAGTTGCCAGAAAGGTTCCGAAGAAGGAGGCTGTGGACATTGCCATAAGTGCACTTAAGAAGGTCGGACTTGAGGATAAGCTTGATCTTTATCCGGCACAGCTCTCAGGAGGAATGCAGCAGCGTGTAGGTATAGCTAGGGCCGTTGCAGTTAATCCCAAGGTTATTCTGTTTGATGAGCCGACTTCAGCCCTTGATCCAGAGCTCGTGGGAGAGGTGCTCTCTATAATTAAAAAGCTCGCAAAGGAAGGAACTACCATGATAGTAGTGACACATGAGATGAGCTTTGCAGAGGACGTGGCAAATAAGGTAATTTTCATGTCTGACGGAGTAGTTGTTGAACAGGGTTCACCCAAGGATATCTTCTACAAGCCCAAGGAGGAGAGAACCAAGCAGTTCCTGAAACGAATCCTCCCTGAGTCTGATTACGTGATATAAAAATACGATAAAGATTTTGAATAATAGATGAAGGTGGCTGATAATATAATTCTGCCTTCTCCCTCTGGGAGAAGGTGCCCCGAAGGGGCGGATGAGGGGATTAATCATGGTATACAAAATTGCAGTAGCATCGTCCGACGGCATTTATTCCGACCTGGAATTCGGCACCGCGGATCAGTTTTATATATATGATGTTGACGACTGTGCAAAAATTACATTCAGTGAAATAAGAGAATGGAAAAAAGAAAATACCAATGGGGAATTAAGAGAACCCTTGTCTTCGGAAGGATATGACTCTTCTGGTAACTGTGAACATCCCGGAAACAGATGCGGCAAAGGTTCTGAAGAAAAGGTGAAGCTATTGGAGGATTGCCGATGCATCATATGCACCCATATCGGTCCTAAGATGAGTAAACAATTTACTGTTCGGGGAATTTCTATTTTCGATATAGAGGGTGAATTAGAACCGATAATAAAACGTATAGCTGAATATTATAAGTGATGAAAACTGTAGCAGATTGTAACGACACGATCGCTGCAGTTTTTCTTTTGCAGGGTAGATTGTGGTATAGGATATTTTTATATCCAACTAAAAGTTTTGGATATTTTACATCAAGACCCGGGACAATCATAATAAATTTATGAAATGTAATTAGTCAGTACTCGGCATTTTTTAAAATTATGAGGTGTGAATTATGGCAAACATTCTTGCTTTTGGAGATTCAAATACATGGGGACTTATTCCGGGAACAAAGGAGAGATATCCCTGGGGAAAAAGGTGGACAAGTATAGTTCAGGACAAACTAGATGACGGAAGAATTATTGAGGATGGTCTTTGCGGAAGGACAACCGTTTTTGACGATCAGCTTCGCCCTTTCAGAAAAGGTGCTGAGATTCTTCCTCTCAGTATAGAGAGTAATTACCCGTTGGATGCTGCGATCATCATGCTGGGTACAAATGATTGCAAAACAATTTTTCATGCAAATTCACATATTATAGGAAAGGGACTTGAACTTTGCCTTGATGAGCTTGAAAAATATATAGCACCTGAGAAAATACTGGTGGTCTCTCCGATAAAGCTCGGTGAGGAGGTTTACCTTCCCGGGAAGGATCCTGAATTTGATAAGGCCTCCGTTGCTGTCAGCAAAAATCTTAGACAGGAGTATGAGAAAATTGCAAAAAGGCGCGGCAATCAATTCCTTGCAGCTTCCGATTTTGCAGCGCCCAGCGCTGTAGATGACGAGCACATGGATGAGAAGGGGCATGAAAAATTATCCGCAGCTATTATTGAAAAACTCGAAGAAATGCAGATAGCATAACAAAAATGATATAAACGGTTATTCTGCATATTCTATTGTAGGTATGGCTGCAAGCAGGAATCTGGTGTACTCATGCGCAGGGCTCTTATAAATGCTCTGCGCATCTGCGATTTCACAGATTTTTCCATCCTTCATCACACATACCCTGTCGGATATGAAGTTGACAACAGACAGATCATGACTGATAAAAAGACAGGAAAGCCCCAGCTCTCTTTTGAGTCTTTTTAATAGATTCAGAATCTGAGCCTGCACGGAAACGTCGAGGGCGGACACTGATTCATCGCATATAAGGAGATCGGGACTAATAGCTATAGCACGTGCAATACCAATACGCTGTTTCTGACCTCCGGAGAATTCGTGAGGGTATTTGTTTGCGGCACTTTCTTTTAGCTCCACCATGTCAAGGAGTTCCAGAACGCGTTCATCAATTTCCTTATTATCTTTACATACATTCCAGATTCTTAGAGGCTCTGCTATGATGTCTCTTACCTTCATACGGGGATCCAGAGAAGAAGCGGGATCCTGAAAAACCATCTGAATTCTCTTGCGGTAAGGCCTGAATGCATTTTCTGAAAGATCACTTACATTTACCCCATCAAAAATAATCTCGCCTGAATCTGGTCTTATTAGGCGCATGAATAGCCTTGCAAGCGTGCTTTTTCCGCAGCCGGATTCCCCGACCAGTGAAAGGGTTTCTCCCTTAAACATGTCAAGATTAAGATCATTAACAACTATGCGCCTCTTTTTTCCGTCTATAGGAAAGCTTTTGGTAAGGCTTTTGGCAGATAAAACAACCTGTTCATTCATTACTTATTTACTCCCCCTTAATTGCAGTATGACAGCTGACAAAATGTCCTTCCGAAATCTTTGTTTCACTTGGACGTTCAAAAAAGCATTTGCGCTCGTCATCGCTGCACCTTAGGCAAAAATCACATCCGACGGTTTCCTTACCAAATTCAGGGATGTTTCCGGGAATCGTTGTAAGATAATCGGGATTGGAATTTATTCTTGGAATAGAAGAGAGCAGTCCTCTTGTGTATGGATGCATCGGATTTTTAAAAAGCTGAGTTACCTGTGCTCTTTCGAGGATTCTTCCCATATACATTACGTACACTTTATCGCATAACGAGGACACCACACCCATATTGTGTGTGATAACAAGAGCACTCATATTACGTGCGGTGCACATTTCTTTTATGAGCTTCAGAATCTGAGCCTGTATTGTGACATCAAGGGCAGTAGTCGGTTCATCTGCTATAAGAAGATTTGGCTCGCAAATCATAGCCATGGCTATCATGACTCTTTGCCGTAGTCCGCCTGAAAGCTGGTGAGGGTAAGCGGAATATCTGCTTTCAGGATCAGGAATTCCAACCTCTTCAAGTATTTTGACAACTTTGCCCCTGGCATCGGCACGGCTTTTTACCAGCTTATGGATTAGCAGAGCTTCCGCAACCTGATCGCCGATTCGCATCAGGGGATTAAGTGATGTCATGGGTTCCTGGAAAACCATTCCCATCTTTGGACCACACATCTTCCGCAGCTCTTTTTCATTTAACTTTGTAAGCTCGGTCTCAGTGCCATTGGAATCCTTCCAGAGAATACTTCCTGTTACATGAGCGCTATGCGGGAGAATACCCATAATTGACTTTGCGGTCATGCTTTTTCCGCAGCCGGATTCACCGACGAGCCCTACTATCTGACCTCTTGGAATATCTATATCTATTCCTTTTACAATAGGAATTTCTTTTTTATCTTTTCTTACGGAAACAGTAAGGTTTCGCATTTTTAATAAAATATCATCCATAACTGTTCCTCCTCGGATCAAGAATATCCCTTAGCGCATCCCCGAGAAAATTAAATGAAAGCACAAGCAGCATGACCATGCCCGAAGGAGCAAGTGAAAGCCAGGGCATCAGGAAAAGATACTGTCGTGAATAACCTGTCATGAGTCCCAGAGATACTAAAGGCGGCTGAATTCCGATTCCCAAAAAGCTCAGTGTGCTTTCCGCAAGAATCGAGGAGGGGATATTCAGAGTAAAAAGAACAATAAGTGTTGGGATTAGATTCGGGATTATGTGACCGAATATTATGCGAAGTCGTCCTGCACCGATTCCTACAGATGCTTCTATATATTCGTTTTCATAGATTTCCAGTGCAGCTGTTCTTACAACTCTTGTTATGCCGCCCCATTCGATGAGGACCAGCGCGATTACGACAGAGGAGAGGGAACCGCCAAAAGTATACAGGACAACCATTGAAAGAAGCATACCCGGAATTGAGAGCATAATATCTGCCGAACGCATGATGATAAAATCAGTGGCTCCTTTAAACGAAGCTGCGCATACTCCGGCTATGGTTCCAATAAGAACAGCCAGAGAGGTGGGGATGAGTGCTATGAAAAGAGAAATTCGTGTCCCATAGAATATCCTTGTAAAAACATCGCGGCCCAGCTCATCGGTCCCAAAGAGATGGCCATTCCCCGGTGGCATGAGTCTTCCCGCCAGATCCTGAGCTGTCTCATTGTAGTGAGAAAGGAGAGGTGCCAGCGTGGACAGAATCACCACAATCAGTATTATTGCGCCTGATACCAGCACAGTTTTGTTGTGAATAAGTGATTTTTTCATCCTAACCTCAATTTTGGATTAAGTATCGTACCTATGATATCAGCCAGAATACCTCCAACTGCGATAAGAAAAGCTGTGAATAGAACTGTGCCCTGTAATAGGGGCATATCTCTTGTCTGCAGAGCGGTAAGAGCAAGTTTTCCAAGACCGGATATGCTAAACACACTCTCGGTGATAACAGCACCTGATAACATCTCAGCGAGCTGTAGCGCCATCATTGTTATTACCGGAAGAATTGCATTTTTCAGAGCATGGAATACAACAGCTTTTTTGTATACAAGTCCTTTGGCTCTTGCGGTGTCGATGTAGGTCGCACCCAGCTGCTCCATAAGACTGGAACGCGTCAGTCTGGCAACGCTTCCCGCACTGTTCCAGCCAAGTGCAATAGCAGGCAGGATCAGGGAGACGAAGCTTCCGTCACATACAAGAGGAAGAAGCGATAAACGGAAATAGAACATATATTGTAAAAAAAGAGCCACCATGAATACAGGAACAGATATACCGAGGAGAGCGGTTCCGCGGAACAGGTAATCAAGGAACTTCTCGTTATACATAGCGGAGATAACGCCTGAGACAATTCCTATTGTCCATGCAAAGGCGATGGCCAAAAGCGTCAATCTGACAGTATAGGGAAAAGCCTGCAGGATAAGCGATAGCACAGGCTGCTGCATAGTATAGCTTCGCCCTAAATCACCTCTGAAGACTCCTAAAAGATAGGTTAGGAACTGTTCAGGGAGACTTTTATCAAGCCCCATGTTCTGTGTTAGCCTGTCAATATTGGCCTGGCTGACATGTTCATTTAATAAAACGGACACGGGATCGCCGGGTATGATTCTTAGCATAATGAATATCAGTGCGATTACACCAATAAGGACGATAACCACACCAAGTATTCTTCTGGGAAGTTCCTTCAAAACATAGTCTCCTTATTATTTCATAGTAACTTTATCAAAATAGATATCGTTCCATCCTGCCCAGTGGGGACTGAAACTCTCAATACGGTCACTTACTACAAAAAGATGTTTAAGAGAAAACAGCGGCACAAAGGCGGCATCATCCTGAGAGAGTTTTTTCTCAAGGGCTTCGTATTCCTTTAATCTTTCGTTCTCGTCAACGATGGTTTTTGCAGCAGCAACTCTCTCAATTACGGATTCATCACTGTAATTATTGGAGCGAAGTTTTGTATTGTCCTTACTTCCGAAGAAGGTATAGATGATATTGTCAGGATCATTGAAATCAAGAAGCCAAAGTGCAAAGTATGCTGACATTTCCCCGCTGTTTCTAAGATCAAGGTAGCTTGCATGGTCCATGGTATTTATATTGGCATGAATACCTATGCTGTTCAGGTTCTCAGCTATAGCCTGGATAGTATTCTTTACAGAGTCGTTCGCTGTGGAGTCCAGGTATAAATCCATATCAAAACCGTCTGCATAGCCTGCATCCGCAAGAAGCTTTTTAGCAGCCTCGGGATCATACTTAAGCCAGCCCTGATTATTGTCACTGTGACCTATACAGCCTGTTGTAAAAATACCATCCTCAAGCTTTCCATCTCCGTCGTATATGGTATTAAGAATAGATTCACGGTCAATGGCCTGGCAGATGGCTTTTCTTACCTGAACATTTCCTAACGGTTCAATGTTTTCGTTTAACATAAGGAAATTCTGGCCGATTCTGTCAGTTGAGACGATTTTATCCTTGTATGTATCTGTCTTATATGTTGATTTTACAATAGCGGAGTCAAGGTACATGCAATCAAGTACATCAAGATCTCCCTTCTGGAAAGCCAGGTTCATGACCTGAGGTTCCATTATCTTCATTTCAACACGCTTGGCTGAGGGCTCAGGTCCCCAGTATTTCGGATTGTATTCAAAGACCAAGCCGCTGCCTCGATTCCATTCTTTTATAATGTAGGGACCTGATCCTATAGTCTTTTCGGGAACCACACCAAAGTCCTCGCCTGCTTCGGCGACAAGCTTTTCGGAATATATAACTGTGGATGGTGTTGATAAAAGTGCGGTGAAACCAGCAAAAGGAGAGAGCAGTTTGATAGAGAAATTTTTCTCATCTTCTATAGTGATGCCCCTAAGAGAATGTTCCTTGCCATCAAGTAAATCCTGGGCGCCATCAATTATTATTGCGCAGTCTGTCTGGGCGCTGTCAGGAAGTGTGAGTATACGTTCAAAGGTAAACTTTACATCATGAGATGTCATCGGAGTACCATCTGAAAAGACAATGTCATCTTTTAATGTGAAATGGTAGGTCAGACCATCTTCCGAAATATCATACTTGTCTACAAGACTGTTCACTATTTCAGTGGAACCGTCATCATTCTTTTTCATGGCAAAAAGTGTATCAAAGACGTTCATGGGCACAATGTAGTCATTGGTTGTCTTATGAGCGTCCATTGTTACGATTTCAGCATTTAGTGCAAGGTGCAGAGTCTTATCAGCACTTTCTGATTTTCCGCAGCCGGATAGAACAAGAATCGCTATAAATAAAAATATCCACATATACTTTTTCTTCATTAAAAAGCCTCCTAAGGGTTATTGATATACTGATAATATTTTATCATCTTTGTGTGAGACACTTATAAATAGAAAATAATCATATTATTAATTCACTATAAATTTGGGGAGTAAAATTGGTGTTTTTATTACAATTTCATTTTGAAAAGATATATGACAAAATAGTAATGGTATGGTTGGAATTGATAAGGAGAGAACATGAAAAATCCCGGTATTGTTTTGTCCCTTATAGTTGTAACAACTGTGTTATCAATGAACGGATGCTCATCCGCAAGAAAATCTGATACTACTCAGGTTGACACACGGATAGACGCTCAGTCTGACGCTGAGCAGGAATCCGATGTGCGAACAACTGTGAAAGAGGAGGATTCTGCGCCTTCGAAGATGCCTGAGACAGAAAATAATCTCGATGAAGAACCCACAGAAGAAAATTTGGTCTATGGAAATGGCAGCTATTTTGTGAAGGTTGGAGACAAGGTCTATTTCCATGACTACAGCAGGGCAGCAGTGGGCGAATCAAGCCAGGGTGGACAATTCCTTTATCTTGGTTCCGGGATATGCGCATATGATGAATCCACCGGTGAAATAAATGAAATATCAGGTGAGCCATGCTCCGGAAAACTGTTTTTTATCGGCGATGGGTTTTACACAACATCCGAAGATGAAACAGGGCAGCTCTATATTGTCAGAGTATCTATGGATGGCGATGTTTTTAATGTTGGTCCCGGTAATGTAGAAGGAATCTCAGAAGACGGAACTCTTATAGCGCTTTGGAGTGATGATTCATCACTTAAGCATCTTGATGTTCTGGATGATTCGAGTGTGCAGTATTGCAGGATAGATAAGCCTGAGGATGGTACGCTATCATTCTGCGGTCTTACAGATAAAGAGATAATCTATGAGAAAACAGAGTCGGATGAAATAAAGCTCTGCAGTATGGATACAGACAATAAGGAAGTATCACTAGGTACATTGTCAGACCTTGGCATTTTTGGAAGTCTTGAATGTGATGATTTTCTTTATGACAAGGAAAGCGGAGATGTATTCTGCCTTTTTGCTCATTACGGAGGACCGGTTGATTCCATAGAGGATTATCTGGTTGTGAAGGCATCTCCAGGCAGAGAAGATAGTCTCGAACTAATATCGCATGGATATGACAATGAACTGATGCCAAATCTTAGCTATAATGATGAGCCTTCGCTTAGGTTAAACGGCGGAGAACTTTCATATGGATTTTTCGACAGCAATGAGCTATATCTTTCCCATTCTTATTTGGGTAGCCATATGCTTAGCCGCTTTGTATACGGGAATTTATTGTGGTCTGATGATAAAGGACAGGAGAGGACTATAATAAAGAATTTTATTCCTAATATGGATAAAGACCACCTTGTAATGCAGACAGGAGAAGTTCTTGGTGATGACGCGTATATTCTGGTGGCGGAAGTCCAAAGGGATTCAGACAATGATCAAAAACTTTCCCAGGCATTTAAATATGAAAACATATATGTGATGAAAGTCCCGATGAAGGAGAATTCAGGTGTAGAGGTGATTTCCGGCGGTGATTTTGAAAGCTCTATTACCTTTGATAAAAAGGGGTATGAGCCTTATATCGGAAACTGGCGCATGGATGATTTTATCATTGAAGATGGCTATGAGCCCGCTCACAGTCGCAATATGTGGGTTGGAATTACTGACGAGCAGGAGCTTAGCTTTATAGATAATGAGGAGTACAGCGGTTTTCCGTTTATTCTTTCAACATCAAAGATAGGCGATGAGTGCCTGATTGTCGGATACAATGAAGTTCTTGGGCTTACATGTACAGGAAGACTCTCTGAGGATGACGGCGAGCAAAAGCTTATCCTGGAGGTTCAGGAAAAAATGGAAAGCATAGATGATCCCGGACCTTCCTCATGGAAAGGCTCTTTTCACAGGGTATCTGATGAGGAATGGGCTACTGAATGGTGACTTAGTTTAACACAATATGGGGGTGGATAGTCATGAAGAAGCGTTATCTTTGTTTGTCATGTTTATTGATGCTATGCGTATTGACAGGATGCAGTAGGACTACAAATATATCCGGGACAGTTGAAAAAAGAAGTGTAACGGGGTCTGAGGACAAGGCTGAAAAAAGCAGCGTTGCTGGTTCTGACAAAGTGCTTAAAGAAGTTAGCATGATTGCCGGTGAGGATATTTCAGAAGATGAGATTAACAAGTTCTATTATACGATAGAGAACATCAATTACGATGCATATTATCTGAGGTATCTCTTCTATGTTGAGGACGGGAAGCACATGTTTTTCTTTGAGGAGAGGGAGCGAAAGGATGATTATGGTCCAACTACTGAAGAGGATACGATAGCAGAGGCGGAATTTGAACTTTCTGACGATGAATGGTCAGACTTTGTCGGGATAATAAAGGGCGGCCAGGTTAGAACAAGGGGTGATAATCCGGAGGATGGTGGCAGTGGTCCGTGGACATATTTGTACTGGTCCGGAGATGAAGATAAGTATCAGGAGTATTCCTTCAAATCCCAAAGCGCTCGGAAAGAATTTGAAGAATTATGTGAAGATCTGGCTGAAAAGGGGAGCCCTGAAAAAAAGAAGGAAAAAGAGCTGAAAGATTTTAACGCCGCAGCGCATGACGCATTCGAAGAGTTTGTGCAGAGTCAGTTCACGCAGATAAGCAGTATGAAGGAGAGCTTCATTACAGTGCGTGACGATGAGGGTATCTATTATACGGAATATCCACCTCAGCTGTTTGGAATCGTTAATCACTGTTTTGCAGATATAGACGGTGATGGACAAGATGAGATGATTATTTGCCAGCTCTCGGGTGATGATATTTACGAGAACCTGTGGGTTTCCACATACGAGTATAACGATGAAAACGGAGAGGTTGAAGATACGGCCTTTTATGAATATGGGGAAAACATCCTGGAGTCCGATGATGGTAATACGTTCGTGTTTATGTATGAATATAACGAAAAGCCTGTCATAGCCATTACTACCATGGAATCATATTATACGAGAGCGGATGGGGTGAATCTGGTTTTCAAGGCTCTTACGTATGATGGCGATGGCTTTGAAGAGCTTGGTTCTGACGAATACGCCGGCTCCGATATGGAAGATCCCGGATTTGCGGATACTTTGAAAGAATGCGGAGTGGACATCGAATGGATCGATTTTATCGTGGATGATTTTAAAAAGGTTCAGGAAAAATTATTATCTGTCTGTGACGGTAAACTGATCACAGAGATTATTACTAAGACTGATGACATGGAATACGATGAGGAAGGCTATATTCCGGAAACGATATATCGTCATGTGGAGGTCTGCGGATATGAATAAGAAGCTTTTAATCATTGCAATGTCAGTATTGGCTTTGGTTTCTTTCACGGCATGTAGGGGTAGTGGCGGACAGATAATGGATAGTAGTCAGGATAATAAATTCGAAGGAACCTGGTATTCGCAGGATGATAGTAATGCGGTTCTTACTATAAAAAACGACGGCATGACATTTAAGGAGGCAGATATTGATAGTTCTGCTTCATTTGAGCCGGAGGCAAAAGAAAACTATGTTTCGCTTTCTGTCACGAGTGAACTGTTTTATCTCTACGAGATAAATTATTATCCGGGTGAAGATAGGATTGAAGCATATACCCAGCCGGAACTTGATGGTGATGGCGGCTATAAGCGCATTGAATTCAGAAGAACCGCATATGGGCCCGGGGATAAGGCAATGCTTGAATATCTGTATGGCGCATGGGAAATCATGGATGATGGGGAACTGATACAGGAACCGGGAATCCGCAGGGATATTCTGTATTTTCCGCTTCCGCAATATAAGACGGTGCGTTTTGTCCGGGCAAACGGTGATAAAAAGACCTTCAACATCGAGCTTACGGATGTCTTTGATGATACTGTAAAAACAGGTACCTACGACAGGCTAACCTTGTCTGCAAAATTTTCATCCGGAGAATACACATGGGATGAAGTAAGACCGGGACAGTCATTTCAGATTCTGATCGCCAATAATCTCGGGATGGATTATCTGATGTTGAGGGAATTGGGAGATGAAAGGACAGGATTTGCAACAGACGGACTTCAGTATGAGAGGAGTATGAGCGGCATATGGTTTTTCAAGAGGCCTGATTCGGATACATATGACGGTGAGTATGATACTGAAGGTACTACACCATCTACCGTAGGGAATGAAGAACAGGTACGCCTTAAAGATACTTCTTTTTATGCGATCAAATGGCTGGAGTTTGGTAACAGTTGTACTTTACAGCGCGTTGAAGTTCAGGAGACCAAGGCTGCCCTTGGAAGCAGCTCAGAAGACGCGCTGGGGTATTACCTTCCTGATGATGAGTATGCATATTCTGCTGTGAACTATGAATACAGCGGAATGGAGAATATGGCGCACGGCGGATATTTTGATCCTGCGCTTGTGCAGGTTGTAACAGATGAGAGCGGACAGATCGTTGAGATGTCAAAATATGAATATGCATGGGACGGAATGTACTATGAACATTCGGAGAAAATTTTTCAAAAGTAATTATATTATATTGATTTCTTTTCTGAGTGTTTGTCTTATGGGATGTCCATCTCCCAAAGACGAATCGAAACAGGCTAAGAAGCATGTAAAAGAGGCTATTCCTATTGCTGAGGAAGCAGTAAAGAAGGTTTATCCTGATGCAATAATCAAGGGGAATACTTTTTATGGTATTAGTGGAACTCAGGTGGGGCCGGATCATCTTGTGACAGATTGGGTGATGGGGGAATATCTTGACGGCGGTAAAGAAGAAATCATGATCAATGTTCTGACAAAGGATATCTACGTTACTTCTGAATGGAACAAGATAAGCTCCTATGGTATGAAAGCAGCAAGAGATCTTTTTGGACTAGATAGTGCTAATACGGATGGCTATATCTACGGATACAAGGAAGAACCTTATTGTGCTGATGATCCTGATAAATACGGTAATCTTGAAATCTGGAATATGCTTCCGCTCGGAACTGTGGTTAGTGATGATTTTGCCCGGGATTTGCTGAATAACGAAGAATATAGCTTCTTATATGAGATTGTTGTTAACGAAGATGTGGATATGAAGATTTTTGAAGATACGGATTATACTTCATTGGGAAGTAATGTACATCTAAAAGTGGAACAGTATGATAATGAAAATAAGTCTATAGCGACTTTTGATTCACAAATTGATGGAACCGATGGCGGATCATTGGAAAGGTTTGTTTTTGAATTCGGTTCCAGCATGGATATTACCAGGCTTCGTGTAGAGGTGCAACTTCGTGACGGTGAGTACTGGTATTCGACAAATAATAACACATACACGAAGTTAAGCGAGTCACAGAGGCAAAAGTTTTTTAACATGATAGACAAGTATCAGCTTTATTCTTCTAAAGACAATAAAACTGGCGATGTTGAAATCGATGGTTTTAATTACTCACTGGAATATGAGCTTACGGACGGAACCAGGGTGTATGACAGTGGGCAGATTGTCAGTCTTCAGGGCGGCTATTATGTCATGGATGAATTCGACAGCCTTTTCAATATGGGATATCACATCAAGTGAGCGTTTTAATGTAGGGGGATAATATGAAGCATAACGAAAAAAAGCCAAAAAAGAACTTGAAAAAACTAACACTTCTTCACTCGAATGATATGCACGGCGACTTCCTTGCCGAGAAGGCTGACGATAAGCTGGTTGGAGGCGTGTCACTTCTTTCAGGCTATGTCAGTAAGGTCAGACATGAGGAAGAAAATGTTCTCTATGCAATTGCAGGAGATATGTTCAGAGGCTCTATTATTGATTCTGAGTTTCACGGAATTTCGACAATTCAAATTATGAACATGCTCTCTCCGGACATAGTGACAGTGGGCAACCATGAGGTGGACTATGGTGTTGCACATCTTTTGTTTTTGGAGAAATGTGCGGAATTTCCTATAATAAATGCGAATCTTTATATCAAGACAAACCACACGAGATTATTCGATCCATGTAAGGTTATTGAAGTTGGCGGAATGAAGATTCTTTTCATAGGGATAATAACGGAGATTGCCCTTCAGCAGTGCAAGATGGATAAGCTTATAGGAACCTTCATAACACTTGAGGATGCAGCGGCTGAAATCGGAAGGATATGTAACACCTATAATGCAATCGATGTAGACCTGACGGTTTTACTGACGCATATCGGATTTGAGGAAGACCAAAAGCTCGCGGAGCTCCTTGATCCTGCCTGGGGTGTAGATGTGATAATCGGAGGACATTCACATACATTTATGGAAGAACCCTTTGTAGTAAATGGAATACCGATTGTGCAGGCAGGGACAGGAACAGATGAGATAGGCCGCTTTGATATGGTGATAGATACAGATAAAAACAAAATAGACAGCTACACCTGGAAGCCTGTTCCAATCAACAATAAGACCTGCCCGAGAGATACTGCGATTGAGGACATGATCCTTAACTACAAGACTTCAACTGATGAAAAATACGGAAGAATACTTACCAAATTTGTTAGGAAGTTAACCCATCCGTCCAAGATAGAAGAGACAGAGCTAGGAAACCTTTTCGCAGATATGCTAAAGGACGCCCTTGGAGTTGATATTTTTCTTATGGCTTCCGGATCTGTAAGAAAAAAGGAGCTGGGTTCTGTTGTGACAAAAGGAGATTTTGACGGAGCTTTCCCTTATGATGATGCAGCCATTGTTACCTACTGGACAGGTGCTCAGCTAAAGCATGGAATAATGAGGATGCTGCGCGACGAAACTCTTGCTGGAGAGCACACCGAGTTTTATCAGTTGTCAAAAGGACTTGAGGTTGAATACGACCAGAAGACTCACTCATTTTTGAAATTTAACTATGAAGGAGAGCCTATTGATGAGAATAGAGTTTTCTCTGTAGGACTCCAGGAATATCATTTCAAAAATCTTGTGGATTCTTTTGATCTTAAACCTGAGGACTTAAAGAAAAATCACTCCTACCGCGCAGTCGCAACCTCCTGTGCCGAGGTACTCGAGGAAATGCTACAAAACGGCCAGCATCAGGATGCAGTAGTGGAAGGTAGGATAAAGATTAATTTGCAATAGAAATTGTTTCAATGCCTTCCCCCTGGGTGGGGCGCTCGACGTCCGGGGGACGTCGGTTCAGCGCGGACCGAAGCGGAGCGAAGACAGGTGGCGCGAAGCGCCGGATGAGGGGGATTACAAATGAAGAATTTAAAGAAACTTACACTTTTACACTCAAACGATATGCACGGCGACTTTCTTGCAGAGCAGGTAGACCAGCAGCTTGTCGGAGGCTTATCTCTTCTTTCGGGATATGTCAGTAAGATTCGGCATGAGGAGCAAAACGTCCTCTATGCCATTGCGGGTGACATGTTCAGAGGCTCAGTTATAGATTCTGAATTCCACGGCATATCCACAATTCAGATCATGAATATGCTCGCTCCGGACATTGTAACACTTGGCAATCACGAGGTGGACTACGGCGTATCACACCTTCTTTTCCTTGAAAAATGTGCTGAGTTTCCGATTATCAATGCCAATTTCCATATTAAGACGAATAATGCCAGGCTCTTCGAACCCTATAAAATTATAGAGATAGATGGGATGAAGATTCTTTTCATAGGAATCATAACAGAGGTTGCACTCATGCAGTGCAAGACGGACAAACTAATAGGAACTCTTGTGACTTTGCAGGATGCCGCTGATGAAATCGGAAGAATCTGTGATACCTATAATGCGCTTGATATAGACTTTACAGTTCTTCTTACACACATCGGCTTTGAGGAGGACCAAAAGCTTGCAGCAATGCTTGATCCGGCATGGGGAGTTGATGTGATAATAGGCGGTCATTCTCATACCTTCATAGAAGAGCCTGCCGTTGTAAATGGTATTCCGATTGTTCAGGCAGGTACCGGTACGGATCAGATCGGACGTTTTGACATCATGATCGATACGGATAATAACTGCATCGACAGCTATACCTGGAAACCGGTTCCGATTAATGAAAGTACCTGTCCCAAGGATCCCGGCATTGAGGAAATAATAAATAATTACAAGACGAGTACGGATGCAAAGTATGGAAGAATCATCACCAAGTTTGTAAGGCAGCTCACACATCCTTCACGTATAGAGGAGACTGAGCTTGGCAATCTTTATTCGGATGCTCTTTGTGAGGCTCTGGGACTTGATATTATGCTCCTCGGTTCAGGTTCCATCCGCACGGAGAAGCTTGGTCCTGTTGTTACAAAAAAAGACCTGGATGAGAATTTCCCTTATGATGATGGTGTATTTGTAACCTATTGGACTGGTGCACAGCTAAAGCATGGTCTTTTGCGCGTGCTTAGAGATGAGGCTCTTGCAGGAGAGCACACGGAGTTTTACCAGCTTTCTGAGGGACTTGAAATAGAGTATGACCAGAAGACACATTCATTCCTGAAGTTCAATTTTAAGGGTGAACCAATAGATGATAATCAGGTTTATTCTGTGGGACTACAGCAGTTCCACTACACGAATGTGAAGGACTCCTTTGATCTTGAAGTTGCCGATCTTGACAATAACAAGCAATCCAGACAGATCTGCACTTCCTGTGCCGGCGTAATTGAGGAAGTTCTGCAAAAAGGCCAGCATCAGGATGCAATTGGTAAGGGTAGACTTATTATTCATCTTGAGGATGGTACTACAACGGGGAAAAATTGATTTTTCTATAAAATCATACAAGATTATAAAATGTGTTCAAGTTCACAGAATTACCACATTTTGGTCACTTTTCCTTACGATTTGTACTGTAGTATAAACACTGTAAGGAACAGTAAATAAGTTCCACCCCCTCATAAGAACACTTTCTTCATAGAAAAAAGCCGGATTCTTCGTGACAAGAACCCGGCTTTCCCCTTTTTTATTTTAACAATTACCCGTATATACATATTTGAGCTGTTGCCCGGCAAGCTCGGCAAGATGATAGACTTTTGAAACCTCTGTAGCAGGCACATCTGTCATATTGAACCTCGGAAAATAACGACTTACATGAAGCGGAATATCATCGCGAATTCCCGCAATCCAGGAGGACAGCTCCAGAATTTCCTCATCGGTATCATTGTATCCCGGGACAATAAGCGTAGTCAGTTCCACATGTAACTCTTTAGCAGCAGCTGTAATGAAGTCCATGACCATCTTTCTGTCACCCTTAAGGACATCCTCATAATAGGAATCGGTAAATCCCTTGAGATCAATATTCATCGCATCTATATATGGAATAATTTCATCATGGATTTTTTCCGAAACGCAGCCGTTTGATACGAGCACAGTTTTAAGCCCCGCTTCATGAGCCAGTTTTGATGTATCTCTTACATATTCATAGCCTATAAGCGGTTCATTATATGTAAAAGCTATTCCAATATTTCCATCTTCCCTATACGAGGCAGCGATACCGACCAGTTCATCAGGTGCTATATATCTCGTCTGCGGAAGCGACAATATTGGATCAAATCCATAAGATATAGTGTGATTCTGGCAAAACGGACAGCGAAGATTACATCCGTAGCTTCCGACAGAAACCACCATTGATCCGGGATAAAACCTGGACAATGGTTTTTTCTCTATTGGGTCAAGTGCTATGGACGTGATAAGTCCGTAATTTGTGCATACAATCTCTCCGCCGCGGCAGGTCCTTGCCATGCACATTCCGGTCATACCCTCTTTTAAATTGCAGTGATGATGACAAACTTCACATACAGGCATAATTTTTTTAATCCAAGTATTCTTCAAGCTTTTCTACAAAAGTTTCTCCCATTTCGCTGAGTTCGACGCCCTTTCTTGTTATATACCCGAAGGTGAGCGTCTCGTCTTCCTTAAGCTTTACAGCTTTTAGATCCGATTCATTAAGACTGTCTCCGAGCATTGCAGCTCCGACAGCATAGCCGTTAAGGCCGAGCATTAGTTCAATTGAAGTTGCTCGTTCGTTGGTACTGATGATCTTTTTATAATCATAGGTAGCAAGGGCTTCCTCTCTATAATAGAAGGAAGTATTATCACCCTGGTCGAATACCATGCAGGGATAGTCGGAGAGTTCCTCAAGTGAGAGTTCCTCCTTATCTGCAAGGGGATGATCCTTTCTCAAATACACATATGTATTACGTGTGAAAAGTTCGTGGAATTCAAGCGATGCATCTGTGAAAATCTTTTTGAAGGTATTTTTATTGAAATCCGAAAGAGCGATAACACCTATTTCGCTTTTCATATTCTTGATATCTTCGATTACCTCACTTGTCTGAGTCTCCCTTATGGAAAATTGATATTCATCAAGATCATATTCCTTTACTGTCTCGATAAAAGCATTAACTGCAATGGTGTAATGCTGCATGGAAACTGAGAAAGTGGGTTTATCGGATTTTGAGTTCAAATATTTTTCTTCAACAATCTCGAACTGTTCAACCGCATGTCTTGCATAGGCAATGAAGGAAGCCCCGGCGGATGTGGTAACGACGCCGTTATGAACTCTCTCAAAAATCTGAATTCCAAGCTCCTTTTCAAGATCTCTTACCGCACTTGAAAGACCGGGTTGTGAGACATAGAGTCTGTCCGCCGCCTTTCTCATGGATGATTCTTCATCAATAGCAATAACGTATTTTAGCTGCAATATGGTCATGTGTATCACCTCTTTGGTTTATTTCTACACATTACTATATCACAGCTGATTTGAATCGCAGAAGCAAATTATTGCAATAATACACGCCACAGAGTAAAGTAAAATCAGAAACATTGATTCCGCTTTGATAGTATTTCATAGAGGATTACTATGAATAATAAAAAGTCATTCAAAGAAAGAATAAATGATCTAAAGCTTACACATGCAGTAAACAAAGGCTCCGGCGGTTCTGTTTTCAGGCGCATGTTTTTCATGATTCGCCGTTATATCAGAATTCTTCTGGGGTTTATTGCCGCTTACCTGGCACTGCTTTTTTTGCTGGTGGAAATCGAGAGAAGAGATCCCTCCGCCACGATTCATAACATTGGAGAGGCCTTTTGGTACTCCCTCGTTACCCTCACCACTATCGGATATGGTGATTTCTATCCTGTTACTCCCGCAGGCCGCCTGATAGCGTCCATATTCGTTATCTTAGGTATCGGTCTGCTCGGTTTCTTTGTGGGATTCATGATGGAATTTGTCTCCCGCATTAAGCCTATTATCCTTCTATCGATTCATACGGCCAAACCCTGGTATATTTTTACCGATAAATCCCAGTACTCAATGATTTTTGCTGAAAACATAAAATCCGTACGTCCTGACGCAGTTATCATCTATTCAGGTTGTCAGGATGACGGAAAAGGCTCAAAGGCAATTTCCGTTCAATGGTCTGCCGCAGAACTCCTTGAACGTAGAGGTTCTCTTTATGATGCTCATATTATGTGCTTAAAGGATAACGAGATGGAAAATTTCCTGGACGCCATAACGCTGTCCGATACCGGTGCCCCTATCGTGTGTCTGGCCAATTTTACACCGGCCCATCATCCTATGAATATCAGTTTCTTCTCACTAACTGACTGTACGGCCAGATTATTCTGGCAGCAATACCCTGTAAAAAAGAAAAACGAAACCATTCTTCTTATCGGTTTTGGCGCTGCAGGTTCAGTTCTTCTTGATCGTGCGCTTGAATTAAATGTCTTATACGAGGACCAGAGCATACACTATCATGTATTCGGTAATTCAGATGAATACTGCAGAAACCGTAAAAAACTCAGTGATATAGTAAGTATTAACGAACAATCCGATGGAAGAGACAGCATCATTTTCCATGACAGCCACTGGAACGCGGACGAAAAGCTCCTGGCAAAAGCTGATCGCATCATTCTTTGCGACGACTCTGAAAAGGATAATATCGCTGTTCTTCAGACTCTTCAGAAATTTTTTGCCTTCAGTGGTGAAATATATATTTATAATAGTAACGTCAGAAGTATTGCTACTCCTTTTGGACAAACCAGAGATATCCTTACCCCCGCCTTTGTACTGCACAATACTCTGACTGATATGGCACTTTGCCGTCATGAAATGATGCGCTTCTATTTAGGCGGCGCTATCCCGTTATGGGAAGATTTAGACAGTCTTATTAAGGACATGAACTATATCACAACCGACCATATAAGTCTTAAGGTGCATATGATTCTTGGAGATGAGGCGCCCTGCCAACCCTTCGATGACATTCCTTCTGCAACGTTGCGGAAGGCTTCTGCGGCAAGAAATGATATGTCCGATGAACAGAAGGCTGTTTTGAACAAGCTTGAACATGAGCGCACCTGTCGTTTCTATTTATTGCATAACTATTCTTATGCAGAAAAAACAAATGATGACACCAGAGAAAACAACCTTCTTAAGCCCTTTGATAAATTAAATGATTTTGAAAAACAGATGGTAGAGATCAGCTGGACCCTCATCGACGAGTTGGCCTCACATAAAGCTGCAAAGGGGCACTGATCTGTCCTACCTGAAAATAATAATATATGAAACAAAAAGTTCAAAATAATGGTATAATATGACCTATAGTATATGTAAAAATATACTTTTTTCTTATGAGATTTAAGTTGAGTGCGGGGATTTAGTTTGTTATGAGTAGTTCAAAAACGAATAGTGTGAAAGCACTGGCCATTTCTGTGGCTCTTTTTGTGTTACCATTAATGGTGACGTCGATTTTCAAGGCGGATGTCAAAGCCGCTGCTACATATCCGACCGGGGATATGCATGAACCTCCGGCTATAACGGAGTTGATTCCTGATGACGACCCTTTGGAGAATTCTGCGCCTAAAGAAGACACTCTGGTAGGAAATACACTTATTCTTGGGGATGCTTTGAATGCTGCTCCAATTGAAACCGGTGAGCATTACAGGTATCTGTCGCCTGCAGAGAAAGCTATCTATTCAGCTTTATACAGATCTATTGTTTCTGACAATTTCATTCCTTATTCACAAAGAACAAATACTTATACATGGGATTGCCTTAATACCTATAAGACACTTGTTTATTCAGGCAGTTCAACCTTCCAGAATGCGTATGACCTTAGCACTAAAGAATACGAAAATGTGCTGAACAGGGCACAGGAGGCTCTCTATTTTGATCATCCGGAAAAAGTTGAATTCTATATGTGTCATACGTCCTATTATTGGTCAAAATATGAATCCGGTAATTTTAACAGTTATATTGTGATTACCGCAAATTATGACGAAACAGCTTTTGAAAATATCGATAGCCAGATTACAACTGCGCTTAATAAGTGGATCAGTGATCTGAAAAACCCTAGTAACAATTGTGTTAATCAGATGTGGGATGCACTTACTGAATTAAATGTTCATGATTATTATGTAGGAAATCTTCAATATGATCATGCCTGCGCTGCAGACAGGTCGACAGCAGGATATTATAACCTTTCACATACGGCATATGGAGCACTTGTTAACCATCTTGCAGTGTGCGATGGATATTCAGCCGGGTATGAACTGATTTTGAAAAGACTGGGCATTGAATCCATGATCATCGCCGGATATGCGGGAGGCGGTCATGCCTGGAACATAGTGAGACTTGACGGATCATGGTACGAGGTGGACACTACCTGGGCTATTTCAACTGAAGGTGAACTCAGACATGACTGGTTCAACAGGACGACGGCAGAGTATGAGAAGGGGGTGGGTGACAGTTCCAAGGCTCATCTAAGGAACAGCTCATCAGCTTTTGTCGGTTTCAGAATGCCCAAGGCTTACGGCACGCATTATACATATGATTACCTGTCACAGACTGATGTGAATTCATTAATACGAGATGAACAATATGTGGCGGTTACCGGTATCTCATTATCTCAGTCAGAGATGGAGATGCAGATAGGACAAAGCATCGTTGCCGATGTACAGATAATACCTGAAAATGCTACAGTGAAGGATTATGTAGTTAAATCAAGTAATTATGATTGCATAGAAGTGGATGAGCATATACTGCGAGCCATTGCCCCGGGTGAAGCGATTATTACGGTTACTTCCGCTGATGGAGGCCATACGGCTCAGTGTAAGATAACAGTTTCATTACCCGAGCCTGAAAAAGTGGATGCACCTGAAGAGGTAGCGGATAAACAGGTTGATACAGTTGCACCCATAGATACGGAAAAAGGAGTATTTGAGATAACTCCTGATAAAAATACTGAAGTGACTTTTAAAGCTGGCAATAATAAAAAAGCTTCGTCTATAACGATTCCTTCCACAGTGACAGATGAAAATGGCTGCATGTATACGGTAACAGAAATAGAAGATGGTGCATGCAAGGGGTATAAAAAGCTGAAAAAGGTTATCATCCCGGAAACGATTAGAACGATCGGAAAGGGGGCATTCAAAAACTGTTCGAATCTTTCAGTGATTAAGATAAAAGGAAATAATCTGTTAAAGGTGGGCAGTGGTGCTTTCAAGGGAATAAAAAAAGGCGCAAAGATAACAATTTATGTATCGACAAAGAAGAAATTTACCAGACTGGTTAAACTGATAAAAAAAGCCGGTGGATCAAAAGCGATTTTCAAGTTCAAAAAACAATGATCATATTATGCCGGGAAACTTTAGGCTTCAAAAAATTATCCCAATGCCCTAAAATAGCGAGTTTGAAAGAAAATAATAAAAACTTCAATCATAAATGTAATTTAATTTGATTTTACCATTGACAATTGTGATATACATGGTATTATTGTCTTGTAAGTAATTGATAAACATTTTTAGTTTTTGTTTATGGAAGGAATCAGTTATGAAGAAGTTCAGACGCGTAATAGCTACTATGGTTGCAGTTGTTATCTCACTCAACGTTATGGCATGTGGTGCAGAGAAGGTGGCAACAATTGATGACGTAGCAGCTCTCAGAGGGATCAACGAGGACACTGAGAATATTTATATCGACGATGAGGCTATCGCCCTTGCCGGCGAGGCACCTACAAGCGAAGGTGCTTTGGCAGCAGCTCAGGCAGCATTCGGTCTTGTAAATCAGAAGCGTACAGCTGCAGGACTTGGCGCTCTTTCATGGAGTGATGCACTTACTCAGGCAGCACTTGTAAGAGCACAGGAGATCGTTGGTACATTTTCACATAACAGACCTAACGGTGATGCGTGGTACACAGTAAACAGCAGCATCATGTACGGTGAGAATCTTGCAAAGCTTTACAACACAGGCGATTCGGTTGTAGCTGCATGGATGGCATCACCTACTCACGCAGCCAACATTATGGAGTCAGGTTTCAAGTCAGTCGGAATAGCTGTATACCAGGCAGACAACGGAAACTGGTACTGGGCTCAGGAATTTGGATACTAATCCAAAGCCAAGCAGATATGAACAAAATGCAGATATCGAGTTTACTCGGTTATCTGCATTTTTTTATATCTATTTGGCGCGGAGCACCAACGAGGAAATGCTTGCATTTTCGAGTCTGGGCTTTGGATTGCGCTTGTGGGTATTATGTTGTATGATAATAAAGTTACTTGCTGTGTTAGTTTACAGTAGTGAAGTGCCTAGGGCACTGATAGGAGGAGATTATGAAAAAGAAAATGCTGGCAGCTATTTTGGCTGCATCGATGATGGCGATGACTATCACAGGTTGCGGTGACAACCGCAAAACAGCGGATGACGCAGGTGAGGCTCAGAGTACAGAAGCTGCTTCCAGTGAAGAGGCAGAGAGTACTGAAGCTGAGGATGCTGCAGAAGAAGCTTCTGATGCAACTGACGAAGCAGAGGCAGAGACTTCAGAGGAAGCTGCTGAGACTGAGGATGAAGAAGCTACCGAGGAATCTAAAGATGAATATGTAATCGGTATTTCACAGTTCGCTGAGCACGGTTCACTTGACAACTGTCGCGAAGGATTCCTTCAGGGACTTGCAAATGAAGGAATTGTAGAAGGTGAGAATCTTACGGTTCATTTCCAGAACGCTCAGGCTGATACAGGTACTGCAAGCCAGATTTCCGATGCTTTTGTTGCAGACGGAGTTGATCTTATTTGCGGTATTGCCACACCCAGTGCAATGAGTGCATATAACTCCGCACTTGGAACAACTGTACCTGTTATCTATTCAGCTGTTTCAGATCCTGTTGCTGCAGAGCTTGCAAAAGAGGATGGGACACCTGTAGGAAATATTACAGGAACATCTGATGCACTTGCTGTTACAGAGCAGCTCGATATGATCAGAAAGATGCTTCCCGATGCTAAGAAGATCGGTATTCTTTATACAACAAGTGAGACTAACTCCGAGAGTACAATTGCTCAGTACAAGGAGCATGCAGAGGAGTATGGCTTTGAAATCGTAGACAGCGGTATCAATACTCTTGCTGATCTCGATATGGCAGCTGCAGATCTTGTAACCAAGGTTGACTGCATCAATAACCTTACTGATAACACAGTTGTTTCAGGTCTTCAGACAGTACTTAGCTATGCTAAGGAGCAGAAGATTCCTGTATTCGGTTCAGAGGTTGAGCAGGTTAAGGTTGGCTGCGTTGCAGCTATGGGCCTTGATTACGTTAAGCTTGGAATCCAGACAGGAGAGATGGCAGCTAAGGTTCTTAAGGGAGAGAGCGAGGCTTCCGAGATGCCTTTCGAAGTAATAAGTGAGCCCAGCCTTTATGTTAATACCAAGGCAGCTGAAGAGATCGGAATGACTCTTGATGACAGCTTTGTTTCAGGCGCAGCTGAGGTTTACGATAACATCGCTGCAAATTAATTTATAAGCGGATAGGAGTAACTATGGCACTTCTGATAAGTGTGCTGGAGCAAGGCTTGTGTTACGCAATCATGGCTCTGGGAATGTATATTACGTATAAAATATTGGATTTTCCTGACATGACAGTAGATGGCGGATTCCCTTTTGGAATCTGCCTTGCTGTTGTTATGATAAGAGCCGGGGTCCGGCCGATATTTACTTTACCGATATGTTTTGCGGCAGGCTGCCTTATAGGAGTCTGCACAGGCATAATCCATGTGGTGTTTAAGGTAAGGGATCTTCTTGCCGGAATTATTATGATGACCGGTTTGTATTCAGTGAATCTTAGAATTGCAGGAAAAGCAAACCTTCCCATGTATGATTACTACACAATTTTTGATAACAAGCTTATGAACTCTTTGTTTGGGATGATTCCCGGGATTGCGGGTTTTCAGTCGGTGATTATTCTTTTTGTCATCACAATAATAGTGAAATTTATCCTCGACTGGTATCTTAAAACAAGGTCAGGACTTATGCTTCAGGCTGTCGGAGATAACGATGTTCTTGTCACATCAATGGGTGTTGACAGGGGTAAGGTCAGAATCATCGGCCTTGCTATTGCCAATGGCCTTGTTGCTCTTTCGGGTTCCATCTATGCTCAGCAGCAGAGATACTTTGATGTATCCATGGGAACCGGTACAGCTGTAATAGGTCTTGCCAGTGTAATCATAGGAACAGCTCTTTTAAAGAAAGTGTCATTTTTCAAAATTACAACGAGTGTTGTTATCGGTGCCATAGTATATAAGGCCTGCGTAGCGATTGCCATTAAATGTGGTCTTCAATCGACAGACTTAAAGCTCATCACAGCTGTATTGTTCCTTGTGATTCTCATTATCACCAGAGACAAGAAGCGGAAAGTGGAGGCCTGATATGCTGGAACTGAAATCAATTTATAAAAATTACAATCCCGGCACTGTCAATGAGATGTGCCTCTTTGATGACTTCAATCTGATAGTTCCGGATGGACAGTTTGTTGCTGTTGTTGGAAGTAACGGCTCAGGCAAGACCTCAATGCTCAATATCATCTGTGGATCGATTCAGGCCGACAGAGGAGAAATTCTTGTCAATGGTGAAAATATCACCAATGAGCGTGACTATCAGAGACATAGAACAATAGGCAGAGTTTACCAGGATCCATCAAAGGGAACATGTCCGTCCATGAATATTCTGGAGAATATGTCCATCGCTGATAATAAGGGCAAGATTTTCGGACTTCAGGCAGGCGTTAATCATAAGCGAAAGGATTATTACAGAGATCTTCTGAAAAGCCTGGGACTTGGCCTTGAGGATAAACTGTATACAAAGGTTGGTTCTCTTTCAGGTGGTCAGCGCCAGGCTGTGGCGCTTCTTATGAGTACGATGACACCGCTTGAGTTTCTTATTTTGGACGAGCACACTGCTGCGCTCGATCCTAAAACGGCGGATATCATTATGGAACTTACGGATAAAATCGTCAGAGAGAAAAAGGTTACAACTATTATGGTTACCCATAACCTTCGATATGCTACGGAGTATTGTGACAGACTTCTGATGATGCATGAAGGATCAATAATTCTTGATAAATCAGGTGAAGACAAGAAAAAGATGAAGCCTGAAGAAATAATGCATTTGTTCAATGAAATCAGTGTTGAATGCGGTAACTGATATTTAAAAAAGGCGCTAAGAGCAATCAGCTCTTAGCGCTTTCTGTATATTTCTCATCGCAGTATTTACAGCGATATATTTCTTTTTCTTCATCAGCCAGGTAGAAGATATGCGGAAGCTCCTGCTCGATTGAAGAGATGCATCTGGGATTGTGACATTTTATAACATTCTTTATCTCGTGAGGAAGGAAAAGGGCTCTCTTTTCAACAATCTCACCTTCTTTAATTACATTTACGGTTATGTTATGGTCGATGAAAGCCAGAACCGCAAGGTCCAGAGTATCGATATCGCACTCAACCTTCAGAATATCCTTCTTGCCCATAACATTGCTTCTTGCATTTTTTATGATAGCAACGGTGCAGTCCAGCCTGTCGAGTCCCAGATGATGATAAATCTGCATGCTGCGTCCGGCTTTTATATGATCTAAAACGAAACCTTCTTCGATTTTTCCTACATTAAGCATATTGTATCCTTTCTAAATTACCATTCCCTTAACAATCCATGATTCATATGTGCATCGGTCTTATCAAGGAGAGTCAGTATCAAAGCCATTCTCACATACAATCCATATTGAACCTGCTTGAAATATGCAGCTCTCGGATCCTTGTCCACTTCAACTGAAATCTCGTTTACTCTGGGAAGCGGATGGAGGATATGCATATCCTTTTTTGCTAACTCCATTTTTTCCTCATTGAGTATGTAGAAATCGCGCAGGCGAATGTAGTCCTCTTCATTGAAGAAACGCTCTTTCTGCACTCTGGTCATGTATAACAGATCCAGTCTTGGCATTACGTCTTCAAGCTTTATTACTTCTTCATACGTTATGTTGTTTTCCTTTAACATTTCTGTGATGTAATCCGGAACACGAAGTTCGTTAGGAGAGATGAAAATAAAATGGATATCCTTGTAACGAACAAGTGCATTTATAAGAGAATGGACGGTTCTGCCGAATTTAAGATCGCCGCAGAGACCAATAGTGAAACCTGAAAGAGTTCCGTGTAAGGAACGAATTGTTAGCAGATCTGTAAGAGTTTGGGTAGGGTGGTGATGACCGCCGTCGCCGGCATTAATAACAGGAATAATGGAATTCGCCGCAGCTACCATCGGAGCACCCTCCTTGGGATGACGCATGGCACATATATCGGCAAAACTGGAAATAACACGGATAGTATCGGCGACACTTTCGCCTTTTGAAACGGATGAACTGGAGGCATCGGCAAAACCGATTATCTGACCGCCGAGTCTGAGCATTGCGGTCTCGAAACTGAGTCTTGTTCTGGTACTGGGTTCGTAGAAACAGGTTGCGAGGATATTACCGTCGCATTTGTGCGCATAGGCGCTCATGTTGCGCTCGATATCACCGGCTGTGTCAAATAATTCTTCAAGCTCTTCTACAGTGAAATCAAGCGGTCGCATCATGTGTCTTAGATTGTTCATCATAGATTCTGCACTCCCATATAAAACTGATTAGTTTTTTTCTTTAATCAATTATATATGTTTGTGCCAAGTTGTCTAGACCATTTTTACTTGTTCAGAGGAAGGAATGTGCTGACAACGTCGGAGCCGTCAACAGGAACGTGATACATTACATTCTCAACATCAAATGGCTTGAAATACAGATACTTCGAGGTGAGACTGAGAGCGTGGAAAATACCTTCAGCGATTACGGCATTGTTAGAGCCGTCAAGCTTCATGACTCTTAAAGTCTGATTGCCGGGTTCTGAAGTGGCGTAGAAGATATTGAATTCGTTCATGTTGTAAAAATCCACTCTGGAGTCGGTAAGTACACTGGTTTCGCCGCTGGAGAGATTTGTGCGGCAGAGCCTGTAATGATGAGCAGCATCGATGTAATAAACAAAACCGTTCTGAACAATGGGCTGCCAGATATTACCACTCAGAAGAATGCTGGAAGTATCCTCTGAAAGAGTGTCCATAACGTGAAGATCGTGATCAAGATCAACACCGCTGTAATAGATTTTTCCGTCGAGGGCGCATGAGGGGTCAAGCTTTTCAGCTGTAACAAGGCTCTGGTTTCGCTCATCAATTCTTATTTTGTTCAGTCCTGCCTTATTACCGTTGTCAACGTTATAGTAGAGATAACTACCTACAAGCTGAACGGAGGAGATATACTCTCTGTCAAGAACCTCCTGCTTTTCACCGTCAAGCTGACTTCGATATAAGCCATAGAAAACGGATACATTTCCAAGTCCTTTCAGCTTGCTGTTTGATACATTTTTCTTGGAGTAATCAAGGTAAAAGTAAATGTATTTTCCTGCACCTACGATATGACTTGTATTCATGGAAGTAAGCTGTTTGACATCTGTTTCATCCGGATTCATGGAGTAGAGACAGTCATTTCCGAGAGGGTTTGAAAAATAAACCTTTCCGTCCATTTCAAGGAAAAGTCCGCCATTATAAAGATTGCCGGGAGTATTGCCCACGACATTTTCATCATTCATAGGAACACGTTTGGAAATAAAGTAAATTAATAAGCCTACAGTAATGGCTGTGATAAAGATTGAAAAAAAAATAAGAAAGGTTCTGCTTTTCATAAAAGATCACCTCATAAGGGCTAAAACACGATGCAAATTTTATAAACTATATTTTATAAAGTATAACACGATTTTTAGCATGAATACCATTAACTTTCCCTTAAATTATGGTACAATTCTAATAACAAAATTAGGAGATTTTAGGTATGGATTTAAATGAACTTCGAAGTGATATAGACAAAATTGATTCAGAACTTATTGCTCTGTTTGAAAAGAGAATGACTGTCAGCGAGAAGATAGCTGATTACAAGATACAGGCTAAAAAAAGCATTTTTGATAAGGACAGGGAAAACCTGAAACTTGAGAAAGTAAAGTCACTTGCTACGAGCGACGAGAACAGGGAGCCTACAGGAGAGCTCTTTGAAAAGATCATGGAGATAAGCCGTAAGAGGCAGTATGAGAGGCTCTCAGCTAACGGCATGACAGATGAAAATGCAAAGACCGATCCCGCATACAGGGAGCTTAATTCAAATAATAATTCATTGATACTATTTAGAAATGCGACAGATCAGCAGACTTATCTTCGCGACAATCTTGTAATTCTTTCGGATAAAAAACTTGCGGATGCTCATTTTTCTAAGGAAGAGCAGGAAGAGCTTATTCATTCCATGATGAGTATTCTGATTGAAGAATCTGCAAGACGCGGCTTTTACGGGAATCTTTGGCATACCTTTTTGGCACTTCTTCTTGTTTCTGATGAAAATGCATACAGCATGGCAGACGAGATGCGAGGAGACATGGGAGGAACGATAAAGGAACTTGCTCTTCATGATCTTTCCTGTTTTAAAAAATGGTTTGATATCGATTTTTCGGATATGACGGAAAGACTTCATGTGCCTGAGTTTAACTCTTTATTCACCTATGAGGTGGGGAATGCTGAGAGTAAAGTGTTCAATACCAGAGTAAGGGACAGAATATGTGAACTTGCAGTTGATCTTGCCGGATGCTCTAATGCAGAGGAGATGCTTAAGGAACTGACATTATTCTACAAACACTACGGAGTCGGTAAATTCGGACTTCATAAAGCATTCAGGGTGAGACATGAAGATTCCGGCGCTGTCATAGAGCCAATCAGAAATATCAGACATGTGGAATTGAAGGATCTTGTAGGCTACGAGATTGCCAAACAAAAGCTGATTGATAACACGGAGGCTTTTGTTTCGGGGAAGAAGGCAAATAACTGTCTTCTTTACGGAGATGCCGGCACCGGAAAGTCATCAAGTATCAAAGCCATTGCCAATGAGTACTACGACAGGGGCCTTAGAATAATCGAAATCTATAAGCATCAGTTCAAGGATTTGAATGATGTTATTGCACAGATAAAGGGACGTAATTACAAATTTATTATTTATATGGATGATCTCAGTTTTGAAGAATTCGAGACTGACTATAAGTATCTGAAAGCTGTCATCGAGGGAGGACTGGAGAAGAAGCCCGAGAACGTGCTCATCTATGCAACCTCCAACAGAAGGCACCTGATAAGGGAGAGTTTCAAGGATAAGCCTGCTGTACTTGATGATGACCTTCACAGGAATGATACGGTTCAGGAAAAGCTGTCACTGGCTAATCGCTTTGGCGTGACTATTTATTTCGGGGCACCCGAGATGAAAGAATACGATGAGATTGTCAGGGTACTGGCTGATCGGAACGGAATCGATATGCCTGAGGCTGAGCTTATTGCTGAAGCTCGCAAGTGGGAGATGAATCACGGTGGGCTCTCCGGCAGAACCGCTCAGCAATTCATCGATTATCTATTGGGTAAATGAATCTTATCGGGCAATTGAAAACAGGGGGTAATTTATGGCGACAGATGTATTTGCGGCAGTAGACATGGGCTCCTACGCTTTGGACATGAAAATATTTGAAATGTCGCAGAAAAAGGGAGTTAAGGAAATCGATCATGTGAGCCACAAAATCGACCTGGGAACGGAAACCTATGCGACAGGTCAGATTTCTGCTACTCACATGGATGAGCTTATCAGAATTCTTACTGATTATAACAAGATCATGGAAGGCTACGGAGTTACGCGTTATCAGGCCTATGGAACGAGCGCGATGCGTGAGACCAAGGACACTGATACTGTTCTGGAACTTTTGAGACAGCGAACAGGGCTTGAAATAGATATTCTGAGTAATTCCGAGCAGAGATTCCTTGATTATAAATCGGTTGCTCTTAATAACGAACGATTTTTTAAATTCCTTGAAAAACCAACTGCTATTGTTGATGTCGGCGGAGGTAGTATCCAGATATCTCTTTTCGAGAATGATACCCTTGTGACTACTCAGCAGCTGCGGCTTGGTGTTCTTCGTCTATATTCCACTATGCAGCATATTCAGCCCGGTCACAGCAAGTTTCCGATGCTTGTGCAGGAGCTCGTTGAATCCCAGCTGAATGTCTTTGCAAAGATGCATCTTAAAGACAGAAAGATAGAGAATGTTATTTTAATTGACGATTACGTATCACCTGTTCTGCAAAGAATAAACCTTGGTATGGAAGAAAAAGGATACGCATCGGCCAAGGAATTTGTGTATTATATGGGAACTTTGGCCAACAAATCTCTTACTGATATTTCCAAAAAGCTGGGCCTTCCACAGGATAATCTGATGCTCATGTATGTATCGGGACTTCTTGTGAGTAACATTGTTGCGATGCTTAAGGCAGA
Source organism: Butyrivibrio sp. AD3002 (assembly GCF_000420905.1). Taxonomy (NCBI): domain Bacteria; kingdom Bacillati; phylum Bacillota; class Clostridia; order Lachnospirales; family Lachnospiraceae; genus Butyrivibrio; species Butyrivibrio sp. AD3002. The sequence goes on from NZ_ATVV01000010.1 coordinate 117,565, forward strand.
GACTATCTGGGCGCCCGGAGGGACACTCTGCGACGGTATCGCCTTCGAGTATGCCGAGAGGAAAAAATATATCAAGAGCTCCCATGATTTCGAGCAGGATATTGTTGCATGCGCACAGAACATTTCACGAAGATACATGGGAAGTAAGCAGAGAAGTGAGACGCTTCAATCAATAGCACTTAGTATTTTTGACAGCATGAAAAAGGTCCACGGATTGGGAAAAAGAGAACGACTGTTATTGCAAATCTGTACAATCCTTCATGACTGCGGAAAATATATAAGCATGGTTAATCTCGGTGACTGCTCCTACAACATAATAATGTCTACGGAGATTATCGGAATATCCCATCTGGAGAGATCGATAGTTGCCAATGTAGTAAGGTTTAATCATGACGATTTTGAATATTATAAGGGTGGAGGATACAGATTCCACGGAATAGACCACGACGCATATCTTACCATCGCTAAGCTCACCGCTATCTTGAGAATAGCCAACGGCCTTGACAGAACTCATAAACAGAAGTTTAAGAATGTCAGAGTTGCAGTAAAGGACAAGGAACTTGAAATAACGGTTGATACCATGGCTGATATTTCCCTTGAAAAAGGTTTGTTCGGAGCAAGGGGAAGCTTCTTTGAGCAGGTATACGGAATAAAGCCTGTAATACGACAAAAACGCTTTTGATGAATAAGACAGCAGTTACTTTTTACAGATGATTGCCCATAGGGGCTTATGAGGGACAATATGGCAGCAAAAAAGAAAAATACAACTACAAATGAAAGCGGTATTCCTAATTTCTATAATGATGAGTACTACATTAACAGAGAGCTTAGCTGGCTTGCGTTCAACAGCAGATGTCTTTCCGAGGCAAAGGATAAAGCTACACCTCTCTTTGAAAAGCTGAAATTCCTTAGTATTACATCCAGCAATCTGGATGAGTTTTTCATGGTTCGTGTGGCTTCCCTTAAGGATATGATAAATGCCGGTTATAAGAAGCCGGATATAGCGGGAATGTCACCAAAGCAGCAACTGGATGAGGTCACCGATGCTGTTCATGATTTTGTTGTTGAACAGTACAAAATATACAACCGGCTGTTATTGCCGGAGCTTAGTGCAAACGGCGTTGAAATTGTAAAGGATTATAAAAAGCTTGCCCCTGAGGAAGCAGACTATATAGACAGGTATTTTGATGATTTCGTATATCCTGTTCTTACTCCGATGGCGGTGGATTCGTCGAGACCTTTCCCGCTTATCAGAAATAAGACATTGAATATCGGTGCGCTTGTCAAAGGTAAGGACAATGATGATGAGATGGAATTCGCCATGGTTCAGGTGCCTTCGGTTCTGCCCAGAATAATGGAAATTCCCGAGATCAGCGGAGTAAGAAAAATAATTCTCCTTGAGCAGATTATAGAGAGAAATATTCATAAGCTTTTCCTTAACTATGATATCGTGTGCTGCCATCCCTTCAGAGTTGGAAGAAATGCAGATCTTTCAATTGACGAGGATGAGGCAGAGGACCTTCTGAAAGAAATTGAGAAACAGCTGAAAAGACGCCAGTGGGGACAGGCGATAAGACTTGAGATTGAGAAGGGCTTTGATAAGAGACTTCTTAAGCTGCTTGTTGACGAGCTTAAGGTTGAGCAGCGAGAGGTCTATACTGTAGACGGACCGCTTGATCTGACCTTCCTCATGAAGATGTATGGCATAGAGGGCTTCGACTATCTCAAAGAACATGGCTATAATCCACCGGCTCCGGTTATTCAGCTTCCGGCTGACAGGGATATCTTTGAGTGCATAAGAGAGGGTGATATTCTGATGCACCATCCCTACGAGAGCTTTGATCCGGTAGTAAGATTTGTGGAGACTGCCGCTTCTGATCCTGCGGTTCTTGCCATTAAGCAGACTCTTTACAGAGTAAGCGGTAATTCGCCTATTATTGCTGCTCTTGCAAAAGCTGCTGACAACGGCAAACAGGTATCTGTACTGGTTGAGCTTAAAGCCCGTTTTGATGAAGAGAATAATATCGTCTGGGCGAAGATGCTTGAGAAAGCAGGCTGCCATGTTATTTATGGATTAAAGGGACTGAAGACCCATAGTAAGATAACACTTGTTGTTAGAAAAGAAGAAGACGGTATCAGGCGTTATGTTCACCTGGCAACCGGTAACTATAATGACTCAACTGCAAAGCTGTACACTGACGTCGGTATGTTTACCTGCGCTGAAGCCTACGGCGAAGATGCTACCGCTGTATTTAACATGCTTTCCGGTTATTCTGAGCCGGTAGTATGGAACAAACTGACACTGGCACCTTTGTGGCTTAAAGACAGAATTCTTGATCTGATCAAGAGAGAAGCAGATCATGCCAGAAACGGTGAGCCTGCACATATCGTTGCTAAGATGAATTCAATATGTCATAAGGATGTTATCGCAGCACTCTATGAAGCAAGCAATGCCGGAGTAAAAATCGATCTTATCGTTAGAGGTATATGCTGCCTTAGGACCGGAATTCCCGGTATCAGTGATAATATAAGAGTTCGCTCTATAGTAGGTAACTTCCTGGAACATAGCCGTATATTCTACTTTGAAAACGGCGGAAGTCCTGAGTACTACGCATCAAGTGCTGACTGGATGCCAAGAAACCTAGAGCGCCGTGTGGAGATTATGTTCCCTGTTGAAAATCCCGCACTTCGGGAAAAACTATGGCATATTCTCGACTGCGAGCTTCGGGACAATGTTAAAGCTCATGTCATGAATGAAAAGGGCGAATATATCAAGGTAACAAAGAGAGGAGCGGATCCCCTTAATTCCCAGAAGCTTTTCGGTAATGAGGCAACCGAACTTGGAAAGCCTAAGAACATTACTGAAAGCAGAGTCTTCGAACCGGAATACAGGGACGACCACGGACTATAATATGCCTTCCCCAAAAGGTGGAAGGTGTCAGCGCAGCTGACGGATGAGGGTTAAATGAAATATATACTTGCATCAGGGTCCCCCAGAAGAAAAGAACTTCTGGGCTCCCTGGGGATAAATTTTGAAATAATACCCGCGACGGGTGAAGAAATCATAACGAGCGAAGTACCTTCGGAAGTTGTTACTTCTCTTTCGAAACAAAAAGCTAAAGAGATTTTTCATAAAGTTTTAAGAGATAATAAAGACACTGTCGTTGTAATTGGTTCAGATACCGTTGTATCATATAAAGAGAAAATACTTGGTAAGCCAAAGGATAGGAAGGATGCCGGGCAGATGATTTCGGACATCGCCGGAACAACGCATGAGGTGTACACCGGAGTAAGCGTTGTATACGGAGATAATTCCGATGAAAAGGAATTCACTTTTTATGAATGCACAAAAGTAAAAGTGTTCCCAATGTCAGAGGATGAAATAGAAGCCTATCTTGATACGGATGAGCCCTACGACAAGGCCGGAGCTTACGGAATCCAGGGACTTTTCGGAAAGTTCGTGGAAGGCATCGAGGGTGATTATAACAACGTGGTGGGACTTCCGCTCTCAAGGCTTTATCAGGAATTAAAAGCAAGAAACCTTATATAACCACTTTAAGCACGGGTACTTATTATCAACTGTGGGAAAGCGAGCTATGTATGCACGAATATGATGATGCGGTTTTAAATTGTTTTTTGGAAAATCAGGGACAGCTTTTTTCTGAAAATGTGGCTGAGTCTCCGGAAGAAGCAGAGGCCTTTCTTGAAGATTGCATGGCTGTAGTCGTGGATTCACCTGAGGAAGTAGAAGAATACTTTGAAGAAGCAGGCCTTGATCCCGGTGATGGGGATGTTATGGAAGCGTCAGAAGTGTTTGACATCGGTGATGGCAGATACCTTATTGTTGAAGGATAATATAATAACCAAAAGTTAATAAATACTTTAGGGAATATGCATTGTTTGTATATTCCCATTTTTTTACAATTAAATATGTGAAAGTGTTGTGATTTTGGCAGTTAAGTTACGATTAGCGTCTTATGCAGAAGGAATGTTTTTCACAGAAAAGGAGTTGATGGAAGATGAAAGAAGCAACAAGTAACAAAAAAGCTATAAAACGAATAGTAAGTAGTGTTTTGGCATTGGCTGTGGCCCTCTGCATGTGCATGGTTGCTATGCCGATGAGGGTATTGGCTGACTCAACGGATTTTCGTATAGGGGCAGATGGACAAATTACGGTAGGAAATACCGGTGATAACACTAATGGTTCCGGTTGGACTGAGCAGGCATTTGATGCTTCAAAATTCAGTTTTGATACAGCGACTAAAACTTTTACAATTAGGGCTAATCTTGGTGGCGGAAATATTAAGTGTTCTATATTAAAAGTGGAAGGAAATTGTCAGCTTGGCACATCTATAGCAGATGGATTTACATTTGATACGACAGGACCTGCAAAAATAGTTATGGCAGCAGGAGCGACATTAACTATTCATGAGGCATGTAAACTCACTGTTAACGGAACACAATATAATACTCTTGCAGATGCTATGGCAGCAAATGCAATTACAATTGAAGGTGGAGCTGTCTCAGGAAACACGATAACATCTAATACAGATCCTGGAACAGATCCTGGTACAGATCCTAAGACACCTGATACCGGAACTGTAAAAGTAGGCGATGAAGTCCAGGAGCCTGACAAAACACCTAAAGAATCTCCTACTTACAAAGTAGTTTCTACAGATGAAGATAATCGTACAGTAACCTACGAGAAGCCTGCTGAAAATGCCAGCGGAAAAGAGACGGTTAAGGCTACGGTTACACTTGCGGATAAGAAAGAATATAAAGTAACAGGCATTGGTGAAGGTGCATTTGCTAACTTTGGTGGAAAAGATAATATCACCGGAATTGTTATCAGTGACAGCGTAGAAGAAATCGGAGCCGGTGCTTGTAAGGACTGCAAAAATCTTGAGTCAGTCAAGATTGGAAGCGGAGTAAAGAAAATCGGAGCTAATGCTTTTGCAGGCTGCGCAGCGCTTACCACTGCAGATCTTACCGATAATGTTGAAGAAATCGGTGCTTCGGCATTTTCAGATTGTGCCAAGCTTAAATCACTTACAATCGGTAAGAAGGTTAAGAAGATCGGTGCGAAGGCTTATTACAACTGCTCAGGATTAAAGAACATTAAAGTTAAGTCAACTTATCTCACCAAGAAGTCCAAGGTTGGGAAAAAGGCATTTTTCAAAATCAATAAGAAAGCTAAGGTTAAGGTGAAGATGAGCAAGGGTGATGCAAAGAAATTCAAGGTAAAGACAATCAAAGTCTTCAAAAACAAGAGCATTGGATATGTTAAGACATGGAAGGTAAGCTGATTTTCTGAATTGAAGAAATAAATAAAGCCGGTAGGCGTACTTGATAATCAAGCTGCCTGCCGGCTCTTTATTATATTAAGCTTCACCATACAAAGGTTACCGCATTAGCTACATCTTCAGTGATTGTGTTGTCTTTAACCAGCTTCTTAAGCCAGATGTCAAGGTTATCAGCCTTGTGGTTTGTCTGGATAAAGTGGATGCTTTTGCCTTCTACATTTGTTGAAAGAAAGAGTTCATACATATACATTGGTGAGAAACCTCCATTAAATAATTTTCTGTTTTTCTTTCATTCATCTTGGCCATTTGAATGTTCTTTTTCGCTTACAGAAGATATATCGATGGGCACCCCGAAAAACTTTAGCCTGTTTTTTAATGTTTTTTTTATTTTTTTTATAAGCTGTTTTGTGAAAATTATTTTCAAAAACAGCAATAGAAAATCCATATATGGTATCATGCATATAAACTAATATGACATATAAATAGGAGTATTGAATGGCTTCTAAGAAGTATCAGAACAGGTTTGCCAGGAAAAAAGCAAAATTTAAAAATGAGATCAGAAATGCAGATGCAGCGTTCCCAAGGCAGGAGTTTGATGCCTATTGGGATAAGCATATAGCTGAAATAGGACGGGACGTTCTTTTATTTTGCAGAAGCGCCCTTCGAACGGAGAGATTCCATGTTGACGGAAAGACGGCATATGGAAAAGTACAAAAGCAGGAGCTCTATAGAGGCAATATTGAAAAGTTCTGCAAACAGCTTTCGGGGAAAATGCATCCTTCGCTTCTTACTGAATTTTTCCCGGGAATTCCGCATGCAATTTACGAGCATTTACTTGAAGCGCAAGATCCAGCCATAGTCACCTTTGTCTCTAAGACAAGAGAAAAAGCAGCTTCAAGGCTCATAATTAAGTATCTGAGAAAGACCAGGAAAATATGGGACATAGTGACATATCTTCAGGATAATCTGACGGAAGAGGATGTGCTTACAGATCTTGGGAAAAATCCCAGATATAAATATCTGACTAAAAAGCTCATGCAGGCCATACAGGCGCAGAAACTTCTCTATGAAAATATCCAGACTTCAACACCTGATGACCTTACAACGCTCTTTCCGCTTGCAAGGCAGATGAAGAGAAAGTTCATAATCCATATCGGACCGACAAATTCAGGAAAAACTCATCAGGCGATGGAAGAGTTAAAGAAGGCCGGGAGCGGAATTTACCTTGCACCACTCAGATTACTCGCCTACGAGCAGTATGAGAGGATGAATAAAGACGGTGTTCCCTGTTCAATGATTACCGGTGAAGAGCGCATATTGATGCCGGGATCATACCATCAGGCATCAACCATTGAGATGCTTGATATCAAGGAAGAATGGGATATGGCTGTAATAGATGAAGCCCAGATGGTTGCCGATGAGCAGCGCGGAGGCTCCTGGACAACAGCTATTCTCGGAGTGAGGTCTAAACTTATTCATCTTTGCGCATCTCCTGATGCTGAGGATACTCTGATACAAATGATAGAATCCTGCGGTGATACCTATGAGATAACCTACCATGAGAGAATGACACCGCTTGTTATGGATGAAAATGCTGTGGATTTCAGCTTTCCCGAGGATGTACAAAATGGTGATGCGCTGATTGTTTTTTCAAGAAGAGATGTACACAGCGTAGCGGCAGAGCTTCAGGATAATGATATAAAATGCAGCATTATCTACGGGGCACTTCCTTATGATGTCCGTCACAGGGAAGCGGAGAAATTCGCGAGTGGTGAGACAGGTGTTGTAGTTGCTACGGATGCGATAGGAATGGGCATGAATTTGCCTATAAGGCGCGTTGTTTTTCTCCAGACTGTGAAATATGACGGAAAAGATGAGAGACCGCTCAACTCCTCAGAGGTAAAGCAGATTGCCGGAAGAGCCGGAAGATATGGGATTTATGACACAGGATATGTGACCTCATATTATGACTATGAAATTATAAAGAAGTTGTTGTTCAAAAAGACTGTTCCAATAGACAGGGCTATGGTCAGCATCCCGGAGGAGTTTTTATTAAAAGACGGTAAGGTATCCACAATTCTTGAACTGTGGAATCAGATACCGGCTAACGATTTTTATGATAAGGGAGACATCTCCGAAAAAATAAAAATTGCAAAGGCGCTTGAACAAATCGCCGATGATCGTGAACTGATAAGAAAGTTTATAAGAATTCCGGCAAGCCCCGACAACAAGGATACTTTTCCCGTATATCTTGAATATTACAAGGAGCTTTCAGAAGGCAAGATGCCTGACCTTAGGAAAACGATTAAGGCGTACAGGGCTGATAATGTTGACGAAGATGATAAGGAGGCCCTTCAGGTACTTGAGATAAGCAGTGCTATCTACGACTTTTTATATTCTTTCACGAGAATATTTGGAGAAGAGGAAGCGCTCTCGGTAATATTATCCGGAAAAAGAAAGATATCCGAAAAGATTTTCACAATTCTGGATAAGCAGAATCTAAGCCTCAGAACCTGCATATACTGCGGTAAGAAGTTAAAGTGGTCCTTCAAGTTCAACATGTGTCAGGAATGTTATCGAAAAAGACAATTACTTAGAAGACATTAATAATGAGTGCTATGAATAATAAAAAATCCATATGGGCATGGTTCCCCGTAACTTTGTTAACAGCCTTTTTTTGCTGTGTGTTATGGGGGAGCGCTTTGCCGGCAATTAAAATAGCATATGAACTGTTCAGGATAGGCCCTGATGATACTGCATCAAGGCTTATGCTTGCTGGAGCTAGGTTTTTTCTGGCAGGAATTATGACAATAGCATTCGGGTCTATAATCAACCGGAAAGTACTTGTTCCCGGAAAGGGTTCGACAAAGTATATTGTAGTGCTTTCCATGGTCCAGACCGTGGGACAGTATTGCTTCTTTTTTATGTCACTCGCTCATATCACCGGCGTGCGCGGATCGATAATAAATGCGTCGGGCAATTTCTTTGCGATTCTTGTAGCGGTCTATCTGTTTCATTTTGAGAAATTTACACTGAGGAAATTTATTGGGTGTGTGGTAGGGTTTTGCGGAATACTGCTGATATTTGGCGGAATAAATGCCTTTGGAAGCGAAGCGGTTACACTTCAAGGCGAAGGTGCGATGCTTACAGCAGCGTTTTTCTATGCGCTATCATCGTGTTTCATCAAGATTTATTCAAAGGAAGAAAGCCCGGTTGTTCTTAGCGGATATCAGTTCATGCTTGGCGGAGTAATTCTGTTTACAATCGGATTTTTCATGGGCGGGCACCTCATATTCGGAAGCGCATTATGCGTACTTAATCTCATATATATGGGATTTATTTCCGCCGGCGCTTATACCTTATGGGGAATTCTACTAAAGCATAATCCCGTTAGCAGAGTTTCAATCCTTGGATTCATGAACCCTGTAATGGGTGTTGTTCTGTCTGCGATACTTCTTGGCGAGAAAAATGAGGCATTCTCTGTTAGGGGAATCGTAGCTCTGGTACTCGTAGCGGCAGGCGTCGTGATAGTTAATAGAAAAGAGTAAGATGAAAGTAACTACAGCAGAAAAATATGCCCCTGAGTATGATGTGGATAAGATTTTGCCAGAGCTGAATTAAATCAACTATTAAGAATACTTTCTCTATTGCTTAATACATATTTTAGATTATATCCTGTAAAATAAAGGTATGACTTGCATTTGTGATATGAGGGGTATTTGTATTGAGTGAAAAAAAGGTATTGACAGGCAGGATGAATGAACAGATACTGTTTACGGAACGGAACGGAACGGAACGGAACGGAACGGAACGGAACGGAACGGAACGGAACGGAACACCCGTCAACTGCAGCCAATCAGCCTTCGCTTATAGCCCGGCTTCTTGGGTAGTTTTGAGATGGGCGCTGTTACCCAAATCAGAGATTGTGACAGCGCTTCTGGTACAGCACGATTATTGTGCCCTTTTGGGGACTAAAATAGAATATATTAATGATGGATAACCGTCGAATAAGACAGGGGT